>DYKL01000644.1 GCA_020722645.1 Acetofilamentum sp.
AAAATAAAAATCAGTTTACAGTTCCTTCATCATTCTGATTTGTTTTACTAACAAACAAAGTTTGAGTGGGATAAGCAAATTCAATTCCTTCTTTTTCAAATGCTTCATAAATCGAAAGATTAATTGCTTGCTGTATATCCATGTATTTGTTGTAATCTGCTCCTTCAACAAAATAAACGAACTCAAAGTTGATACTAAAATCACCGAAGGAAGCAAAATGTCCACGGTCAAAAGTAACATCCGGTTGTTTAGTAATAATATCTTTTACAATCAAAGGAATTTTTCTCAGTTGTTCAGTACTTGTTTGATAAATAACACCAAGATTAAAAACTACCCTGCGTCGTTCCATTTTTTTAAAGTTATGTATTCGTGAATTGGTTAAATCATGATTTGCAAAAATGAGTTGCTCTCCGCCAATTGCACGTAGTCTTGTAGTTTTTATTCCGATATACTCAACAACACCTAATTTATCGCCTACGATAATAAAATCACCTATTTCAAAAGGTTTATCAAAAAATATTGCAAAGTAACTGAATAAATCACCAAGAAATGCCTGAGCAGCCAATGCAACTGCAATACCACCAATACCTAACCCTGCTACAATAGCAGAAATTTTAACACCCAAATTATCCAGCACAAAGATTATTGCAATAATCCAAATAGTAAGATTGACAAGTCCTCTTATTCCTTTTAATTGATTTTTTCTTTGTTCAGAAGTGTCTGATTTTTTAGAATAAGAAGAAAAGAAATAATTTATAACGGATATAATTATTTTTACAACTAAAAATGTTATTAAAAGTATGATAAAAATATTTAACCCTTTTTCAAAAGATGGAGAAAGAATAAGGCTTTTAATAGCTAAATAAAAAACAAGAAAATAAAAAACAGGAATAAAAGCCTTTTCAATAGATCTTACAAGATAATCATCAATTCTTGTTTCTGTTTTATCAGCCCACTTTTTTAACCTGTGCAGGATGTAATTTTTAAAAAGATAGACTAACGCTATACCGCCAATAAATATCGCCAGCGCAGTTAAATAATTAATGACAGAATTACCAAAAATTATATAATCCCCAAAATCTTTCATCTTATCTCCGTTTTTTGTTACTTGGTTAACTTGTTATATAACATTTTAAATTTAAAATTAAAATTATACAACAATTGAAGATTTGTAGAACCAAAAAAAATTTCTGTTTATTGATTATGAAAAAAGTAGTTGATATTAAATTC
>DYKL01000152.1 GCA_020722645.1 Acetofilamentum sp.
TTCCTTCGTTATCACTCAGGATGACGCTAATTGAAAAATTAACGAATTATTGTAATAAAACCTATTTTAAATAATATTTACTTCTTTCTCCAATTTTATTCCGAACAAATCCAAGACTTTATTTTCAATAATTTCAGAAAGTTCAATAATTTCAGAAGATTTTGCTTTGCCGTAATTTACAAGAATCAGAGAATGTTTATCGTAAACCCCGACGTTTTTATGTCTGTAGCCTTTTAATCCTGCTGTTTCAATCAACCATGCTGTTGGTATTTTATTACCTTCTGTTGTTTTGAAAAAAGGGATATTGTTATGTTTTTTTAAAAGATTGTCTAATTTTTCCTGATTAACAATCGCATTTTTGTAAAAGCTTCCGCAATTTCCAATTTGCTTATAATCAGGTAGTTTGCTGTTCCTTACTTTTATAATTGTACTACGGACCGATTTTAAATCAGGTTTTTTATCGGAAAAATGTTGTTGCAATCCTCCATAAGTCAAATTAAATTCAGGTTTTTTGCTCAAAATAAAATTGACTGACAGAACAACTGCTTTTCTTTTCAAAGTGCCTTTAAATATGCTGTTTCTGTAATCAAAAGCACATTCATTTCTGTGTATTTTTTTAATTGATTTTTCAGTAATATCAAAGTATTCAACGCTTTCGATAATATCTTTTACTTCTACGCCGTAAGCTCCAATATTCTGAATAGGTGCTGCACCGATAGTCCCCGGTATCAGCGATAGGTTTTCTGCACCATAAAAATTATTACTGACACAAAAATCAACGAAATCGTCCAAAATTTCACCTGCATAAGCTTTTATTCTGACTATTTCAGTGTTTTCGTCAATTATTTCGACACCTTTGTTGTTTATCTTCACAACCTGCTTCAATCTGCCTGTTAGTAACAAATTGCTACCGCCTCCGAGAATGAGTGTATCAGCAGAAAAAGGTATTTCTGTAATTTCACAAACATCAGTTAATTCGTAAAATTCATCACAATACTCCTCAATTCCGAATGTGTTAAGGTGAAGCAAGTTATAATCTGTTTTTTTTATCATAATTTTTTAATTAGTCAATTAGTCAATTAGCCAATGTGCCAATTAACAATTAACAATTAACAATGCAGCAAAACGTCATTGCGAGGTACGAAGCAAAACGTCATTGCGAGGTACGAAGCAAAACGTCATTGCGAGGTACGAAGCAAAACGTCATTGCGAGGTACGAAGCAAATAAACCCTTTGTCTTTGTTACCACTTTTTATATAGTCAATTTTTTATAGATAATTGTTTCCAGCAAATGTAAGAACACAATTCTCAATAATTGTTCAAAAATTCATTGATGTTTTTCAGAACTCTTTGTTCAATATTTTCAGTGTCGAAACGTTCAAATTTTTCACCGGTTATTGTTTCGTAAAGTTCAATATATCTGTCAGTAACGCTATTAACAAAATCATCTGTCATTTCGGGCATTTTGTCATCGGGTCGTCCCATAAAATTATTTTCTATAAGCCACTGACGTACAAATTCCTTAGACAACTGACGCTGAGCTTCGCCTTTTTCAAATCTTTGTGCATATTCATCAGCAAAAAAATAACGCGAAGAGTCGGGTGTATGAACTTCGTCAATCAAATAAATTTTGCCGTCTTTTTTTCCGAATTCATATTTTGTATCAACTAAGATTAAACCCCTTTCTGATGCATATTTTGTGCCTTGTTCAAACAAAGAGTATGTATATTTTTCAAGCAATTCGTAATCTTCGGGACTTACAATTCCCTTTGATAAAATATCTTCTTCAGAGATGTCTTCATCGTGTCCGGTTTCCGCTTTTGTAGTAGGAGTTATGATTGGTTTGTCGAACTTCTGATTTTCTTTCATATTTTCAGGAATTGAGATGCCGCAAATTGTTCTTGCCCCTTTTTGATATGTTCGCCAAGCACTTCCTGTCAGATAACCGCGGATAATCATTTCAATCTTGAATGGTTCGCAATAAAAACCAACAGTAACCATAGGGTCGGGTGTTGCTATTTTCCAGTTTGGCACAATACCGGAAGATAAATCTAAAAATTTACTTGCCATTTGGTTTAATATCTGTCCTTTGTATGGAATACCTTTGGGAAGGACAACATCAAATGCCGATATTCTGTCAGTAGCGACCATTATAAGCAAATCATTGACTGTATAAACATCTCTGACTTTACCTTTATAAAAATTTGACTGTCCTTTGAAACTGAAACGGGTTGAATTTAAACTTTTCATTTTGTTTTTTCGGCAAAAATAAAAATTATCATAAACTCTCAATAATAAATCATAAATATTAGAAACATTTCACAGAATTTCATAAAAAAATTGAAATCACTTTTTCAATTTTAACATTTATCGAATAAAACTTTATATTTGTCATCTGAAAACTAAATATTAAGCGTTTATGAAAACTGTATTTATTTTTTTTACGATTTTATTTTTTTCGTTTATTGTTGAATCTCAAACTATTAGTTCAGAGCAAGAAAATATAATTTTTAATTTAGCAAAGGAAACAAGCCAAAATATAGCTGATAAAATTCATTTTGAATTGAATAAAAAAAGTTGTACAAATTGCAATGTGAATATAAAAATTTTTCAGGCTACTGACGCAAGCGGAAATGTTACAGATTTTGGTGTTTATTATACCAATTTTCTGAAATCGAGTCTGCAGGCAAAAATGAATTCTACTATTATAAAAAAATATAACTATAATGTGATTTTGTCAACAGAAAGCGGACAGATTAACTCAGAATATAATTTTGATATGAATATTTCGTATTTAATGGATGAAAAAAATTTTATTGTTTCAAAGACTGATTTAAAAAGCGATATGCTTAATATTTCAATACCGTCTTTTAAAATTTCAGAGGATATCAACAAAGTAAAAACTCTCAATTCAATTGCTCAAAATGCTGATTATGACAAAATTATGACTTTTGAAGCTGACAATGGTTTATTTGAAGATTTTAAAATTTTTGATAATGATAATAATGAAATTATATCAAAAAACAATGATTTTAAACTAAACCTTTATAAAGAATATAAATTCAGAGTATTTTTAAAAACATATACTTTTTTATATATTTTTTACTATGAACCGCACAAAAGTAACTTTTTTATACTTTATCCGTCTTTAAAACAAAACAATCAAAAAATAACTTTTAACATAAAAGACATTTCAAAACTTAGTTTTAACAACACAAATTCTGCCGATTTAAAGATTATTGTGTCTGATAAAATGCTTAAAATCAACGAAGTAATCGACAATGAAACAAATCAGATAAGCCCCGAACAAGCAAAAATTATTCTGATGCAGCTAAATATGAACAAAGAAAGTTTAACAACAAAAAATTTCAAATTAAGCTTTGAATAAAATGATTTGAGTTTTGGAGTTATTGAGTGGTCGGGTAGTGGAGTATTAAGTCTTATAGTTAAAATAATAGACAACTGCGTAAAAATTTATCAACAAATCGAAACATTTAACAAAAAAAATATATTTTTGCCTAAAATATTAAAACAAACCTCAAACTTATAAAATTTTATATGGAAACAACAAAAGAAAAATCAAAAAAAACAAAAGCCGACGAATCAGGAGCATCATTTGTTAAAATAATGCTTGCATCTGCTGTTGGTTTTGTTGGTGTTATCCTTTTAGTATCGCTGTTTTCAGCTTTATTTATCGGAAGTTTGATTGCTACTGCTACCAAAGAAACACAAATTAAAGAAAATTCAATCCTAGTTATGACATTAGCTCAACCAATTGTTGAACAGCAACAAGATCCATTCAATCTGAATTTTAATTTTATGGATATGGAAAATTCGGGCACATTGGGCTTAAATAAAATTTTATCCTCAATTGAAAGGGCTAAAACAGATGAGAATATAAAAGGAATTTTTCTGGATTTGAATATTATACAGGCTTCATTATCAGAGCTATACGAAATACGACTTGCACTTGAGGATTTCAAAACATCAGGGAAATTTATTGTTGCTCATGCAGATTATTATACACATACAAGTTATTATATCGCAACTGTAGCCGATAAAATTTACATAACCCCAACCGGCAGCTTAATATGGAAAGGATTTGCTTCGCAGGTTATGTACTATAAAGGTTTATTGGACAAGCTAGAATTAAAACCTGAAATTATCCGACACGGAAAGTTCAAAAGTGCTGTTGAACCTTTTATGACTGACCAGATGAGCGATGAAAACCGCCTGCAAATTGAAACTATGTTAAACAGTATGTGGGACAAGTATCTTGAAGAAATATCAAAAACAAGAAGCCTTGATATTGAATCTCTTAACTTGTATGCTGACAGTCTGCTTATTAACTCTTCCGAAAAAGCAGTTGCACTTAAATTGATTGACGGACAAAAATTCAGAAATGATGTTTTGGACGAACTTAAAGAATTAATCGGAATTGAAGAAAAAGACAAATTGAATACAGTCAAATTAAGCAAATATATTGAAACTGATATTGAGGATATTACAGAAATGTACGCAGAGATTGATAAAGGAGAAAAAATTGCAATTATTTATGCAGAAGGAGACATTATACCCGGAAAAAGCAAAGACGGTTCAATGGGTTCAATTACAATAGCAAATGCTATCAAAAAAGCCGCAAACAATGAATCTGTAAAAGCAATTGTTTTCAGAGTCAATTCCCCCGGCGGAAGTGCTTTGGCTTCGGAAGTAATTTTACACGAAATAGAACTTGCAAAAGCAAAAAAACCGGTTGTAGTTTCAATGGGTAAATATGCTGCATCAGGTGGATATTATATTTCCTGTTATGCCGATAAAATTTATGCCGAACCATATACTCTTACAGGTTCGATTGGTGTTTTCAGCCTTATGTTTAACCTCGAAGACTTATTATATAACAAAATCGGTATAAAAATTAACACTGTAAAAACAAATGAAAGTTCAGATTTCGGAAGTATGCTAAGACCTTTGACACCTAACGAAAGACAGCATTTGCAACTTCAGGTTGAAGATATTTACGACGATTTCATATCCCACGTTGCAAAAGGAAGAAATATGACAAAAGAACAAGTTGATGAAATAGGACAAGGAAGGGTTTGGGCAGCTCAAGATGCTCTTGAAATTGGACTTATTGATGAAATCGGAACAATTGATGATGCTGTAAAACATGCTGCAAGTCTTGCAAACATTCAGCAATACGACATAATAGAATATCCGAAAGTTATGAACTTTTTTGATAAGTTTATGCAGGAATACCAAACAAAAATATTGGCAGAACAACTTGGTGAAAATTATTATCTTTTCAAACAGATTGAAAAATTCCGAAATATGCAAGGCATTCAAGCTCGTATGACTTTTGAAATTGACGTTTACTAATGATTGTAAATCAGGAAATATTTAATATTATAAAAAAATATGCTATACAAATCGGTTTTGATGATTTAGGAATCGTCAAAGCCGATTTTTTGGATAGTGAAAAAAAATATTTTCTTGATTGGTTAGATAAAGGATATAATGCTGAAATGGGATATATGTCCCGTAATATCGAAAAAAGATTAGACCCTCGTTTATTGGTCGAAAATGCAAAATCTATTATTGTTGTTATAAAAAATTATTACCCGCAAAATCTCCAAAATACTGACACTTACAAAATCTCCAAATACGCTTATAACCAAGATTATCACATTGTTATTAAAAACGATTTAACAAAACTTTTTGAATTTATCAATCAAAATGTTACGAAAATTAAAGGTCGTATTTTTGTAGATTCTGCACCTGTTTTGGAAAGAGCTTGGGCTAAAAAAACCGGTTTGGGCTGGATTGGCAAAAATTCAATGTTAATTACAAAAAAAGGTTCATTTTTTTTTATCGGAGTTATTATTTCTGACCTCGAAACAGAATATAAACCGCTTGAAATGGATTCATACTGCGGAAATTGTACAAAATGTATTGATGCTTGCCCTACAAACGCAATAGTTGAACCTTTTGTCATTGATTCAAACAAATGTATTTCTTATCAAACTATCGAAAATAAAGGAGAAATTGAGCTAAATCTAAAAGACAAATTCAATGATTTTATATTCGGTTGCGATATTTGTCAAGATGTTTGCCCGTGGAACACTAAACAAAACCCTACAAACGACAAAAGATTTTCTCTAAAAGATGAAATAAAAATATTAGACAAAAAAACATGGGAAAAATTAAACAAAGAAACTTTTGATAATATTTTTGTAAATTCAGCCGTTAAAAGAACAAAATTTGACAAAATTGTCAGAAATATTAAATTTGTATCAAATAAATAAAAATTATTGCTATCAAAATCGTAAAATATGAACAAGTTAACAGTTTTTATTCTGTTTTTCACTTTAATTTTGTCAGGAATCAATTGCAACAGAAACGAATTTGACATTGATGTTTCTGAAATTGATTTGCAGGTGGAAATAAACCGCTATGATATTGAAATGTTTTCTATCGGTGCAAATGATGTCTATTACGAAATTCCAAAATTACAGCAAAAATACGGCGATTTTTTCGAAATCTACAACATTGAACTCATTGGAGTGGGTTTGCCAAATCAAAAAGAATATTACAACAATTTAAGCGAGTTTTTTTATTACTGCGACCAAATAAGTCTATATACCGAAGTTCTGAAAGTGTTTCCCGAAAATTCCGAATTTTTGAAAAACTCTGTAACAGATGCTTTTAAACATTACAAATATTATTTTCCTGACGAAGAAATGCCAAAAATAATAAGCTGCATTTCGGGATTTAATTTGTCGGTATTTACAGGCGAAGATTTTATCGGGGTTAGTTTAGACAAATATTTGGGCAATAATTACAAATTATATTCGTCAATGTTCGATAATTATTTAAGCCGCAGAATGCACAAAGAAATGATACCGGTAGATATTATGCGGGCTCATATTATTGCACGTTTCCCGTTTAATGACTCTGTAAATACTTTAATGACTTTTGCTATTTACGAAGGTAGAATTCAGTATTTTTTAGATGCAATGCTTCCGAATACTCCCGACAGTCTGAAATGGGGATATACAGCTTTGCAATGGGGCTGGGCTAATGAATACGAAAAAAACATCTGGGATTTTATGGTCAGTCAGAAAGTACTGTTTACAAATGAAGCAACCGAAATAAAAACATATACCGGCGAAGCTCCTTTTACTACTCCATTCAGAAATAATTCTGCACCAAGAGCCGGTACATTTATCGGATACAAAATTGTACAATCATATATGGAAAACAACGAAGATGTTGATTTACAGCAGCTTATGCAAGAAACTGATTATATGAAAATTTACAATTATTCCTACTATCAGCCCTAAAACTCTATATTTCACTTATAAATCATCGGCAAAAACTTAAAATCAGCCAAGAATTTATATTTAAGAATGAAAAACAAAAAAAGTACTTATGTAATTGTCTCAATTTCAATTTTTGTCGCGTTGTTACATTTTGTAATCGGCAAAGATTATCAGGGATTTTTTAAAGATTTTGTAAGAGGATATTTAATTGACATTTTGCTGCCGATGAACCTTTATTTATTACTGCAAATATCACTGCGAAAAAAAATTTCTGCAAACAAAGCCAGAGTGATTAGTGCTGTATTTACATTCCTTTTTGGCATTTCTGTCGAATTATTGCAGTTATACGACATTCCGATATTTGGAAGTACTTATGACTTTTTGGACATTGTAATGTATGGTGCCGGTGTTTTATCAGGTATCTTGATAGATTTAACTTTGATAAACAAATTTGAAAAGCAAATATAAACTATATTTATAATTTTTTATACAGAAGTCTGAAAAAGACAAAATAAGAAATTGATTTAATGCACTTTTAACCTGAATTATTCATAAAAAATTTGGAGAAAAGGGTGTAATTATTTAATTT
>DYKL01000645.1 GCA_020722645.1 Acetofilamentum sp.
AAAATAAAAATCAGTTTACAGTTCCTTCATCATTCTGATTTGTTTTACTAACAAATAATGTTTGCGTTGGATAAGCAAATTCAATTCCTTCTTTTTCAAAAGCTTCATAAATTGATAAATTGATCGCTTGCTGAATATCCATGTATTTGTTGTAATCTGCTCCTTCTACATAATAAACAAACTCAAAGTTAAGACTAAAATCACCATACGATGCAAAATGCCCGCGATCGAAAGTTGCATCCTGTTGTTTTGTAATGATGTCCTTTACTATTTGGGGAACTTTTTTCAGTTGATCAGCACTTGTTTGGTAAATTACACCGAGTTTAAAAACCACTCTTCGTCTTTCCATTTTTTTAAAGTTATGTATGCGTGAATTAGTTAAATCGTGATTTGAAAAGACCAGTTGTTCTCCACCAAGTGCTCTTATTCTTGTAGTTTTTATTCCTATATATTCAACAACACCTAATTTATCGCCTACGATAATAAAATCACCTATTTCAAAAGGTTTATCAAAAAATATTGCAAAGTAACTGAATAAATCACCAAGAAATGCCTGAGCAGCCAATGCAACTGCAATACCACCAATTCCAAGTCCGGCAACCACAGCAGAAATTTTGATTCCCAGATTATCCAATAAAAAGATAAAAGCAATAATCCAGACAATAAGATTTACAAGTCCGCGTATTCCTTTTATCTGTTTTTCCCGTTGTTCAGATGCATCCGATTTTTGGGAGTAGGAAGAGAAAAAATAATTTATTACAGATATGATAATTCTGACTGCAAAGATTGTGACTAAAAGTGTAATAAAAATATTAAGTCCTTTTTCAAAAGAAGGAGAGAGGATTAAACTTTTTACTGAGAGATAAAAAACCACAAAATAAAAAATCGGAACAAAAGCTTTCTCAATTGATTTTACAAAGTAATCGTCAATTCTTGTTTCTGTTTTATCAGCCCACTTTTTTAACCTGTGCAGGATATAATTTTTAAAAAGATAGACTAACGCAATACCGCCAATAAAAATTGCCAGCGCAGTTAAATAACTACTAACAGCATTTCCCAAAATTATATTATCCCAAAATTCTTTCATCTTATCTCCGTTTTTTCTTACTTGGTTAACTTGTTATATAACATTTTAAATTTAAAATTTAAATTATACAACAATTGAGGATTTGGAAACCAAAAAAAATTTCTGTTTATTGATTATGAAAAAAGTAGTTGATATTAAATTC
>DYKL01000646.1 GCA_020722645.1 Acetofilamentum sp.
ACAAAATCAATTTGCTGAATATTAACGAATTACTTCAAAATATACCGAACTATTCTTATTACGGAATAAATGAAAATAGTTTTTATAGGTGCTGGTAATCTTGCTTTCGGTTTGTCAAAAAAAATCAACAATCTCGAAGGTTTTGAAATAATTCAGGTAATTAGCCGTTCCGAAAACTCCGCAAAAGAACTGTCAGATATATTAAATTGCAGATACAGCATAAATATTGATGATGTTTTAGATGCTGATTTGTATTTTATTGCCGTTAATGATGATGCCATAAAAAAAGTGGCAGGACATATTATGCTTAAAAATAAATTTGTTGTCCACACCTCAGGCTCGGTTGATATTTCTGTTTTGTCTGAAAACACAAAAAAATTCGGTGTATTTTATCTGCTTCAGTCATTCAAAAAGTATTCCGACATTGACTTTGATGAAATACCGGTAATAGTTGAAGCCTCAGATGATGAATGTTTGAAAAAATTAAAGACATTAGCCGGAAAAATTTCTAAATCTGTTTATAATTACAATTCCAATCAGAGGTTTACTATTCATTTATCTGCTGTATTTGCAAATAATTTTACCAATCATTTAATATACATAGCTCAAAAAATACTGACTGATAATCATATATCGCCCGAAATAATAATTCCTTTGGTGGTTAAAACTGCCGAAAAAATAAGTTCCGACAAAGCAGAAGAATGCCAGACAGGTCCTGCAAAAAGAAATGATTTAGAAACTATAAACAGACATATTGAATACTTAAAAAGTAAATATGACTTATATCCGGAGCTCTACAAATTTATAAGTAACTCAATAATTGACACTTATAAAAAAGTATAACAACAAAGTACAACGAACTAATCGTTCTATTTAATACCCAAAATCAAAATTTCCCCGAACTTAACATAACCAATGTACAATTTACAATTGCTTCAATGCCATTATTTTGAGCTAAATCAATAAAATCTTTATTTTCAGTTCCGGGATTAAAAATAATTCTTTTAGGTTTAAGCGATAAAATGTATTCTATATAATCTTTCTGAATATCAGGATTTATGTATAACGCAACTGTATGAATATCATCAAATTGCTTTTTGTCAGTCATAATTTCTATGTCGTCAATTTTGCCCGAACGGAGACCGATAGCAACTACTTCAATTTTAAGTTTCCTTAACCTGCATTATTCATAAACCAAAATTCTTGTAAAATTTAAGCCTTTAATTT
>DYKL01000153.1 GCA_020722645.1 Acetofilamentum sp.
ATTTTCATTCTATTGGTGTGAGAACTTTAAGGTTCTCATGGGTGTTTCATGTGTCTACACCTGAAATTTCAACGGTTTTAAACCAAGACCAAATATTTATTATGTATTTCCCGATTATAGCTTTAAGTTAAATAAATGTGAATTATGTTTTGAGATGATTGAAATCGAAAAAAGCAGCGAAAAAGTTAGTTCTATGTTTGATAGCATAGCTCCGAAATACGATTTTTTAAACCATTTTTTTTCTTTCGGAATTGATAAAAGATGGAGAAAAAAAGTAAGAAAAATAATTGGGAATGCTGATAATAAAATTATTTTAGATGTAGCAACTGGTACCGCAGATTTAGCGATTGAACTGACAAAATCTAATCCTGCAAAAATTATCGGAATAGATATTTCTGCAAAAATGCTGGAAATTGGAAATCAGAAAATAAAAAAACATAAAAAAACATCTGAAATTATAAGCCTACAAAATGGAAATTCTCTAAATTTAAAATTTCCTGATAATTATTTTGATTTTGTAACTTGTGCTTTTGGAGTCAGAAATTTTGAAGACACTGAAAAAGGGATAAAAGAAATTTTTCGTGTACTGAAAAGTTCAGGAAAGGTGGTTTTTTTGGAGTTTTCTATGCCTGAAAATAAAATTGTTGCATTTTTTTATAAATATTATTTTACAAAATTTCTTCCAAAAATCGGAAAAATTATATCGCACAATAAATTAGCCTATAATTACCTTCCCGAAAGTGTAATGAAATTTATGCAGGGAGAGAATTTTACAGGATTTTTAATTAAAAATAACTTTGTAAATACTCGTCAGAAAAAACTTAGTTTTGGCATTGCAAGTATATATGAAGGAATAAAAAAATAAAATTATAAAATAAAATTTATATTATTTCGTTTTTTTGAAAAAGATTTATTTATTTTGCTAAAAAAGTGTAAAATTTATACTATGAAAAAAATAATCGTATCATTGCTGTTTTTATCATTTTTTTATGTAGGAGCATTTTCTCAAAATTACAAGGTTATAAAAAAAGTACCTATAAACAAACCATTTTTAGACAACAAACCGGTTCACTGGGGGTTTACTTTTGGAGTTAATAAAACCGATTTTTCTATTTTCAAAAATCAAAATTTGTTCGACAACGACTCTATCAATATCTATGGTATCGAAAGTAATTCTATGCCCGGATTTTTTCTTGGTCCTGTTTTTAATGTCAGATTAGGTAAATTTTTCGATTTACGCTTTTTAATTGATATATCTTTCACTCAAAGAAATTTTACATACTACTTAGCATCAAGTACTGACTCAAGTGCAAGTTTAAGCACCGAACAAATCAAAATACCTTCATCATTTATTGAATTTCCGATTTTATTAAAATACAAAGGTGCAAGAATTAATAATTTCAGACCTTACGTTATACTTGGTACTTCCGGCAAATATGATTTGGCTTCTTTGAGAAAAATTAATGTTGATGAAGCACATCTTAAAATTGCTCCTTTTGATATGTATCTTGAAGTTGGACCGGGTTTTGATTTTTATTTCCCTTACTTCAAATTTTCAGTTGAGTTGAAATATAGCAATGGATTCTTTAATCTTTTAGAAGACGACAATTCAATTTATTCTCAACCAATTGATGCTTTAAAATCTCATTCTTTTATGCTTTCATTCCATTTTGAAGGCTAATATCGCTAAATTGTAAAAAAAACGTCATTCAAAATACATAAGTTTAATGCAATTTTTATACATTACTTTTTTAAAGTATTGAATATGAACGAAATAAAAAAATCAACTATAATATTAGTAATGTATAATTTTATACACCACAACACATCTGACTAAATTATTATAATTTTGAATATCAGTAATTTGAGATTGTAGTGTGAAATTTTCAATTAAAGTTAGGTAAATAAGCGGAGAAATATTGACTTTTACCGATAAATTTCCCGAAGAGTTTATAAATTATGTGAAACAGGGCTTGAAGAGGGCATTTATGTTGTTGGTTTAGATATGCACATCGGTTATTTGCTACATAGAAAAGAAGAAGTTTTTTTTATTCACAGCAGTTACTATCCACCGGTGGCTATTGTTGCAGAAATAGCAGAAATATCGCCGGCTTTTCAGTCACAAGTATATGTCGTTGGTGAAATTTCAACTAATGAAGAATTAGTAAAGAATTGGATTTTGAATGATACAATCGGTTTTATTTTAAAAAAAGGGCTTTAAGCCCTTTTTTGTTATTCAACTAATTCCATTTCATTAATAAGTCGTTGTGCTTCGCCGTATTTGTCGATAACCCAAAGAACATATTTAATATCTACACATATAGTTTTTTGATAATCAGGTTCAAAAGCAATATCACCGCTCATACCTTCCCAGTTGCCGTCAAAAGCAAGACCGATTAATTCACCGTTGCCGTTAAGAACCGGACTACCTGAATTACCGCCTGTTATGTCGTTGTTTGTAATAAAGTTTACTCTCAAAACACCGTCAGGATAAGCATATTTGCCCCAGTCTTTATTTTGATACAATTTTTTCATTTTTTCGGTAATGAAAAATTCTTCATTATTTGCGTCTTCTTTTGCCATGTATTCATCAACGGTTGTGTAGTAGTTGTATTTTGTATTGTTGTATGTATATCCACCAACTTTGCCGTAAGTGATACGCATAGAAGAATTTGCATCAGGATAATACAGATGGTTAGGGTCGTTTTCTGCATACATTTTCATAAAAGCATCAACAAATAATCTGCGTCCTTTTGAGTATTCTTTTTCATATTTTTCTAATTTGTGAAGTATTGACCAGTAATCCTGTAACATACTGTATGCGTATTCAAATCCCAAATCTTTGCTGAAAACATCGGCATCAGGATTTTCCATAAACTCAAAATATCTTTCTTTGTCAGTAAAAATAGAATTTTTGTAAATATCGTCGGCATATTTTTCAATATTGCCTTCGTATTCAGATTCAACAATTTCGTATATCGAAGGTTTAAAGTCGGGGTGAACTTTTTCTACGTAAATTTTGAACATTGCAATAAATAATTCTTTATCTAATGCAGCATTATAATCTTTAAAGAAAGTTTCAGATTCTTTTTTTGTAGCTTCAACCACGCTGTCAATTTCAGCCTGATCATCACCCATTAAGGTTTGATACATTGTAAAGTTCTGAAGAAAAAACAATTCTATTTCAGAACCAAGATAAATAGTTTCGAGCCAGTAATTTGTAGCAATATCAGCGTCTTTTCTGTTTGTTACAGTTGTTTCTATAATGTCAAGCATTTCTCCGTATTTTTCTTTTCTTTCCGGATTTTTTTTGACCCATTTCATTAAAGCTTTTTCAAATTTTTGTTTTCTTTTAATGACATTTAGATTTTTTAATCCAAGGTTTTGACCTTCAGAATATTTCCAGTAGTTAGCAGATTGAGCATATTTGGCAGCATATTGAATTTTAATTTCAGGATCTTTGTCCATATATTTTTTCATTATATCCTGCTTAACAGTTCTGACTTCATAGCGGATAGCATTTTCGTGATTCATAACTTCTTCTACTTCCCAAGAAGTGAGATAACGGTTTGTTGTTCCGGGGTAACCCATAATCATAGCAAAATCACCTTCGTAAATTCCTTTTAAACTTACTTTCAAGAATTTTTTCGGAGTATAAGGTACATTATCAGGAGAATAATCAGCAGGGCTTCCGTCTGGAGCGCAGTAAACTCTGAAAATACTGAAATCGCCTGTATGTCTGGGCCAGTACCAGTTGTCTGTATCACCACCGTATTTTCCGATTGATGATGGAGGAGCTCCGACTAAACGAATATCTCTGAAAGTTTCGTAGATAAAAAGATAATAAGCATTTCCTTCGTACATTTCAAGAACTTCAGCTTCGTAGTTAGTTCCTGCGATAGCGTTATCTACAATTTTGTTAATTGTTTTTTCAATAACATCGGCTCTCATTTTTTCGCTCATTTTATCGTTTACAGTAGATAATACCTGAGCAGAAACATCTTCCATTCTTATTAAAAAAGAAACAGTTTTGCCCGGATTAGGTAGTTCGTCTTCCATAGTAGCTGCCCAAAAACCATCTTGAAGATAATCGTGTTCAACTGTACTGTGAGCTTGAATTTCACCGTAACCGCAGTGATGATTTGTAAGAAGTAATCCTTGTGAAGAAACTATTTCACCGGTACAACTTCCGTGGTCTAATGCAACAACAGCGTCTTTCAGACTTGCATTGTTTATACTGTAAATGTCTTCAGGGGTTAGTTTAAAACCCATTGCTTTCATTTGTTCGTAATTTTTATTAATGAAAGCTAAAAACCACATCCCTTCGTCAGCTTTTACTATATTACCTATAAGTAATGTAAAAGTGATTAATAAAATTGTAATTCTTCTCATTTTATAAATTTTTTGTTTTTTAGAAAATTGCACAAAGATATTTTTTTTAAATTAATTTGAGCTAATTAAATTATAAAAGATTTGCAAAAATATTTTATATAACACATTTGTGATAAAAATTATAAGGTTTAGTCTGATATTTTTTATTTTTTGTATAGCAAATTATTGAATTACAAAAGTTATATTTTACAGTAATATCAAGAGCTTATTGTTAAGTGGTTATGATGTAAAATATTTAGCCTTAAATCCGCAAGTTTTTTCGTAAGTGGTTGCAGGTGAAAACACCTGCAACATGTAGTTTGCACCAGTCAGGTGCCTGTACTGTAAGTATTTCACCTGACTGAATTTCAGATATATAAGTATAGACTTACGGATTTAAGGTTTAGCATTACTAAAATATGGTTATAATTTTTTTAAGACGATATAAAGGACAAAATGTTACATTTTTTGTATAAGTTTTTTTAAATAATCAGAATTATTTTATGTTTTGAATAAAGTATAAAATAAAAAAACTGCCGATTTGGCAGTTTTTTGTGATTTTTATTTTTTTAAAAATGTAACATCAGGAAAAGGTTTGCAGAAGGATTTAATGTTCCAACAGCTCTTCCTACATCACCCGGATCAGTAGCTTCAACTAATTCAAGATGGTCAACATTCCAATATTCATAGTCAAATTTAGATTGTTTTACTTGATTAAGATAACCTGTATAAGCTAATTCCGCTCCAATTGATATTTTTGGTAATATAAAATATTCAAAACCGATAAATACATTAGCACCTAAACCTAAAAATTCTCCATCATAAGTATTTAATACTCTACCACCATTATAAATGTTACTGCCATAATTGTAGGTTGTTGGAAGTGGGTTGGCTGCACTCATTGGATTGCCATATCTGTAATTCGTTTTTTCATTATTGTATGATAAAAGAATGTTTGCACCAAATAGACCTTGTAATCTTGTAATTCCTCTTCTTTTTTCATATCCAAAACCCAAAACATAGTTTCTGTACATATTTTTTTGAATATCAATGACTTGTGCATTGCTTAAAGGGTCATTAATATAAGCAACATCATCTCTGACGTAGAAGCTGTTTGTAATTGTTGATGAAGTAAATTCAAAAATTGCTCTGATAGCTGCATCATCAGCAATAAAATATTTTAAAAATACTGCATTAGATTCAAAAAGGTCAGTTCTAAAAGTAGCATTTAAGCCGCCGGTTGTGTTATTTCCGTGAAAGAAATTACCGAAATAAGTTGTAATGGGACTCATAGAAAGACCAACAGCGATATCACCTTTTGCAGGTAGAATCGGAAATCCTTTTTTATTCAGCATCAGACTGTCTCCCTGTGCATTTACAAAAGTAAAAGCAAATATAGAGATAAGTATAATTAATAATATTTTTTTCATTTGTCTGTTTTTTTTGATTAATAATAAAGTGTGAATTGTTTTTCCATTAACGCTCTATGGAATAAGTTTAGAAATAAACTATATCATAGATGTAATTTTCGGAAGAAACAACGCCTGCATTTTGAGTTGCAGCATTAAATACAACATCTTCATAAGTGTCGTCCCATTGAAGTTGCTCAGCTCTGAATGATTCAGGAATAATTGTGAAGTTAACACCATTGTCGTTTGAAGGCAGATTAAAAGAATAAGTACCGTCTGAACCTACTGTTGTAGAATAAGTTTTAAATTCTCCGTTAGGAGCATGTGGATTGTATTGCTGAAGTTCTACCTGAATAAAAATTGTAGTTCCTGTAGGTGCGTATTCTTTACCGGTTTCTTGTAAATTTAAATCTGCATAAACGTAACCGCTGATTGTAGCAGTAATTGAGTCATTGATTTCGTATGGAGTAGAAACTTCGTATTTTTCGCAACTTGAAATGATAGCAATGCTTACAATACCAAGTACAACCACAAAATAAGAAAATAATTTTTTCATAATTAGAAGTTTTTAAGGTTAAAAAAAATTTTTCCAAAAATATGTTTTTTATTTTAAAAAAAAATATTTTTTTTGACGAAATGTTTATTTAAAGATTAATGAATAGTAAAAGTTTTAAAATATATATTGTTGCAGGCGAAGCATCAGGCGATATTCATGCATCAGGAATAATTAGAGCTGTTAAACATAAGAATAAAAGCACTCTTTTTCGTTTTTTCGGCGGAGATTTGATGCAAAAAGAATCAGAAACACTGGTTAAACATTACAAAGAACTCGCTTTTATGGGACTATGGGAGGTCGTCAAAAATATACGAAAAATTAAAAATAATTTGGATTTTTGTAAAAATGATATTTTAAATTTTAAACCAGATGCTTTAATTTTAGTAGATTACCCAGGTTTTAACCTCAAAATTGCAAAATTTGCCAAAAAAAATGGAATAAAGGTTTATTATTATATTTCTCCAAAAGTTTGGGTGTGGAAAAAAAGTAGAATAAATATTATTAAGAAATATATTGATAAGATGTTTGTCATTTTTCCTTTTGAAGTAGATTTTTATAAAAAGTATAATTTTGATGTATTATATTTTGGTAATCCAACAAAAGAAGCTGTTAAAGAAGAGTTAAGTATAATTAAGAATAAAAATTTATTTATTGAGGAAAACAAATTTGACAACAGACCAATTGTTGCACTTTTACCGGGGAGTAGGATTCAGGAAGTAAAAAAAATGTTACCTCTTATGCTTAAAGTTTCAGAAAAATTTCCGAATTATCAGTTTGTGGTTGCTGGATTAAGCTCTGTTGATAAAAATATATATCAAAATAACTTGAAAAACACAAAAATCAGAATTATTTTTGATAAAACGTTTGAATTGCTACGATTTTCTTTTGCTGCAGTTGTAACTTCAGGTACAGCAACATTAGAAACAGCTTTGTTCAATGTTCCTCAGGTTGTATGCTACAAAACAAGTGGATTATCTTATTCTGTTGGCAAAATGATTGTTAAAATTGATTATTTCTCACTTGTCAATATTTTATCAAAAAAAATGGTTGTTAAGGAATTCCTTCAAAACAAACTGGAAGATTCTATTTCTAATGAATTGGAATTATTACTCAATGATGAAATTTACAGAGAAAAGATGAAAAATGATTACCAAAAACTCTCTGAAATGCTTGGTGATTGCAGCGTCTCTGAAAAAATTGCAGAGTTTATTTTAAACGAAGTGCAATAAAAGTTATGTCGTCAAACTGTATATTGTTATTTTTCCAGTCATTTACTTCTTTATCTATATTTTTTTTCTGTTCTGTTATAGTTTTTTCGGCGATGCTTTCAATAAATTCTATTAGTCTTTTTTTAGTGAATTTTTTGTTTTGTTCGTTAGCCTGATCAATTATCCCGTCAGTAAACAAATAAAAAATAGTATCAGATGGAACAATGGTTTCATAAGTTTTGAATGGCTCTCTACTCATTTCAGGAACCCCCACATAACTTTTAACGGAAGTTCATGAAATTTTTGATAATAAAACACACGTAACCATCTGGCTAACA
>DYKL01000154.1 GCA_020722645.1 Acetofilamentum sp.
TTTCATCAAATAAAATAAATAATATTTTTATAAAATTTAAACTATTCATATATTTGTTTTTTTAAATAATAAATAATTTAGGTTATGAAATATTTTTTTATAATTCTGTTCTCATCTATTGTCTTTACACTTAACTCTCAGTCTTTCAAGTCCATACATCAATCAGAATCTGAAAAATATGGTGCAATGGATTTTAAAACGGAGAAAGAATGGGACAAGTATAATAATTTCAAAAAAATAGATATTATTGATGATAAAGGTTGCCAAATGGACAAAATTGTGTTTGGCTGGCATCCATACTGGGGTGGTTCAAATTATTTGAATTACCAATGGTCATATTTGACTGATATGGCATATTTCAGCTATGAAGTTGATTATACCGACGGTTCTGCATTATCTACCCATAGCTGGGAGACATCACCGGTAGTTGATTCTGCACAGAAATACGGGGTCAGAGTTCATTTGTGCGTTACTCTTTTCGGTAACCACGACCAGTTTTTTGCCAATGGAACTGCTCAGCAAAATCTGATTGACAATCTTGTAAATTTGGTTGCCACAAGAAATGCAATCGGAATAAACATAGACTTTGAAGGAATGGGTAATGATAACCGAGATGATTTTACTGCTTTTATGCAAAACTTAAATACAGCCCTTAAAAATCAAATCCCTGATGGAATTTTAAGTGTTTGTTTATATGCAGTTGATTGGAACGATGTTTTTGATATTCCGTCCTTAGACAATTGTGTTGATTATTATACAATTATGGGTTACGATTACTACTACGGCGGAAGTTCCGAAGCAGGACCGACCGGACAATTATATGTAATGAACTCTGTCAATTCCACACAATCAAAATCAATAAGCTATTACTTAAACGAAGGAGCTTCTCGCGAAAAACTTCTTCTGGGAATACCATACTTCGGGTTTCAGTGGCAAACTCAAAGTTCTTCTGTGCCCTCGTCAACAATTGGTTCAGGTTCATCAAAAACAATAAAAGTAATTAAAGATAATGCTGACAGTTTTTACTCCAATCCGAATATTGAACCTAATTCTCTTGGTAAATACTATGCTTTTCAAAATGGAGGAAATTGGTATCAGGCTTGGGTTGATGATGAAAAAACGATGAAATATACATACAAAATGGTTAATCAGCAAGGTATTGGCGGAATAGCAATATGGGCTTTGGGATATGATGACGGATATACAGAAATGTGGGAACTTATACGTGATTATTTTTCGGAATGTGCTGTTGTGCCTATTTCTGATACAATTTGGGATTTAGGTGGACCAACTCGAGTACATTTCAACAACGAAAGTTTTGTTTACACTATAAAGCCAACTTGCGGCACAACACTGCAACTAAATTTTACTGATTTTGAACTCGAAGCAAATTACGATTCATTGTATATATACGATGGCGAAAGCACAAGTGATGCTTTAATAGGCGGTTATTCAGGCTCTACAAGTCCGGGATTAATTACTGCTTCGGGCAATGCTCTTACTTTGCGATATTTCTCCGACGGTGCAACTGTCAAACAAGGCTGGACTGCTATTTGGAACAGCACACCTGATTCGGAACTTCCTACAACAAACATTTCTGCTCCTGAATGGGTTTCGGACGATTTTGATGTTCAATTTACTGATAATGACAATCTTGAAATAAAAAATTCTTTCTATCAAGTTTTGAATTTTGATGGGACAGAATGGCGAGCAAATAAAAATTTCGGATTTTTTAATGACAATTTTAACGCTTCAATACATAGCGATTGGACTGATGCAGTTGGCAGTTGGTCAATTTCTGACGGTCATCTTTTGCAATCTGATGATGCTCTCGGGAATACGAATTTGTATTTTGAAATGCCACAAGAGTATGGAAATGTTTATTTGTATCACTGGCAAATGAATTTATCCGGTACAGCCGGCAATCGTAGGGGCGGTATCCATCTTTTTTGCGATGATGCTTCACAAGAAAACAGACACAATAATTATATGGTTTATTTCAGAGCTGACCAAGATGCTGTCCAGATTTACGAATATAACGATAACATTTATTCGCTGAAAACTGACGATTACTGTCAAATAGAACCTGATACTTGGTATGATTACAAAGTAATTTACAACTCAAACACCGGTGAAATTAAGGCTTTTGTAAATAATCAACTTGTTTCAAGCTGGATTGATTACAATCATATAAAAACCGGAAATTATGTCAGTTTAAGAGTCGGAAATGCGGTTGCTTACTTTGATGATTTTAAAATTTACAATTCCAGAGACGAGCAAGAGCTTGTAAGCGTTGGTAGTATAGAATATGAGCTGCCTTTTGAAAACATAGATTCTGTAACACCTGCGGCTCGCATAAAATCTGTTGTCATTGACGCAAATAATAATTTTTCTGAAATTGCATCAAAAGATGTAAACATTGATTTTTCAATTCCTGATGCAGTTTTTACGGTTAATGACGGCGATTTAGAAGATATTGATACAACATATTCTGTTTCTCATCTTTCGGCAAATTGGACTGCCGCAAATGATGATAACTCGGGCATTTCCGCTTATTGGTATGCTGTCGGAACAAGTCCAAACAATGATGATGTTTTTCAATGGTCAAAGGGTGATAATCAGACAAATACAAATATAATCGGTTTAAATTTGGAATATGAAAATATCTACTATTTTTCGATTAAAGCAGAAAACTTATCGGGATTATTAAGTAATTCAACATCTTCCGACGGTTTGAGAGTTGTTCTTGCCGAGCAACCGCCAACTGCTGATTTTGAAATTTCAGATTCGGAAACTTGCACAGGAATTGAAGTAAATTATATGTACACAGGAATGAACGCAACTGATTTTTTGTGGATTTTTGAAGGAGCTGATACTGACACTTCTTATTTGATGAATCCTTATGTAACATATTCAAATTCCGGCACTTTTGATGTGAAATTAATTGTCTCAAACAATTTTGGACAAGACACATTATTAATAACTGACGCAATTACAGTTTATCAAACTCCTTTTGTAGATTTCATTGCAAATATAACATCAGGTGAAATACCACTTTTGGTAGAATTTGAAAACCTCTCAGATGAAAATGGCACCTCGTATTATTGGAATTTTGGAGACGAATATTTTTATCAATCAAATGTTTACGAACAATTTACAAGTCATTATTATAATTCTTTCGGAAATTTTTCAGTATCATTAATCGTTGAAAATGAACATTGTACAGCAGAAAATTTTAAAACAGACTATATTTCGGTTTTCCCGGCTTCGATTGATGAAATATACCAATTTTTCAGGATATTTCCAAACCCTGTTAATGATTTTCTTATAATTGAAAATTTGCAAAATATAAATTTTAACGTTGAAATAACAAACACTTCTGCAGCTATTGTTCACAAAAGCCAAAATTCCGAAAAAATTGATTTAAGCGGACTATCAGCCGGAGTTTATATTTTGAAAATTATCACAGAAAACGGTTTTTACACAAAAAAAATAATCAAACAATAATTGAGTTATAATAGTGCATTGTGGATAGTACATTGTGGATAGTTTTTTGAGTTTTTTGAGTTTGTTGAGTTATTGAGTTTAAATTAATAGTGCATTGTACAAGTTTTTTTTTTGAGTTTATAGTTATTTGATATTATCCTAAAAGAGTTCAAGAACATTCGGAGGCAAAAAAATATCTGAGTTGAGGACAATTATTGGTCAAAAAAGCAAATTTTACATTGTATTTTTCAAAAATTTAAGTTTCAAAAGAATATTTTTAATCTATTTTTGCCGAAAATTTTGAAATGAAAAAGTTATATTTTTTTATTATTATCTTAACATTTATCACAAACTCGGCATATTCACAAAGAGAATTAAAAATAATATTTTTAGATTCAATCAGCAAAACACCGGTAAATTCAGTAAAAGTAACAGACCGAACAACAAATCAATTCTATTACAGCGGTTTTGACGGCAGCGTAACAATAAGCCTGCACAAAGAAATATCACTGCTAAAATGCGAACATATCGCTTATAACAGCAAAACCTTAAAACTAAAAAAACAGTTAAGCGATGAATTTACTGTTCTTCTGTCATCTTCATATCTTGAAACAAATCCGATTATAATTAGTCATTCAAAATCTTATGAAACATTCAAATCATCTACATATTTAGTTAAACAAATTGAAAGAGATGAACCGGACAAAATTTCAATATTAACAATAGATGATTACTTAAAAAATCAATCGGATATTAACATAATACGCCCACAAGGTATTTTCAGCAATGCACCAACTATAAATCAAAGCGGAATGGGTGACATAGCATCACGAACCTTAATTTTGTACGAAGGAATACCTCTGAACAAAGCAGATGACGGAAACATAAACTGGAATATGTTTTCTGCTTCTGCAATTTCAAATGTCGAAATCACAAAAAATTCATTATCAGGTACTTATGGCAGCGGAGCTATGGGAGGCATAATCAATTTTAATACATATCGTCCTTTTAAAGAAGGATTTTCGGGCGGTATTTCATTGACCGGAGGCAACTTGAATACATACTCCGGCGATTTAACTTTATCATATAAACACAAAAATTTCAAAGGATTTTTTCTAAACACCAACTTAAATGCAACAAAATCAGATGGTTACATCATAGTGCCTGACAGTCTTCAAAATACTAATTTTGAATATATTCCTTCATTTTTAGAAGAAATTAAAACAAATCTTCTATTAGGGTATGACTTTAAAACTAACTACAAAATCGAACTTATTTATAATTTTTTTGATGATAAAAGAGGAATAGGTTATAAAATTTCAGAAGAACAAGGTGGTTATACAGAACACGATTCTCATTTAATTATTTTAAAACATCTCTTAAATGGAAAAAAAACCAACTGGACAACAAGTATTTATGCACAAGAAGAAAATTATTTTAAAAATATCGAAAATTTTAAAAACAACTCTTATAGTTTAATATATGTAGATTCTAAAAGACAAGACGCAGGTTTGAATTTCAGCAATAATTACGTGCTTTTCAGATTTTTGAAGTTTACAGGTGGAATTAATTTGAAAACAGGCATAGTTGATGCAAGCGATAAATACCAAACATCAACAGATGTAGTCATAAACAGAGGAAATTTAATGTCCGGTGATATTTTCGGGCAAATAAAATTAAGCCCTTTTGATAAGGATAAACTTATTATCTCAGGCGGTCTGAATTACAATTACAGTTCTTTGAACAATGCAGAATTTTTAATTGAAAATCCTACATCTGCCACAAGTTTTATGTCCGAATTTACAGGAGCTTTAGACCAAAATATATTTAAAAGCGTGTCTTATAACAGTGGACTTAGGTATAATTTCGACAAAATAAGCACTTGGGCATCATTTAATAAAGGTATAAACTCCCCTACCCTTGATGATTTAACAAGAAGCGGACTTATAAAATACGGTTTTAAGCTGGCAAACCCGAATCTGATTTCTGAAAAGATGTTTAATTCAAATATCGGTATCGGATATTTTTCAAAAACGATGAATTTGACTGTTGAAGGAACTTATAACAAAGGAGACGATTTTATTTACTATGTAGAAACCGGACAAACAATTTTCGGAGGCAATAAACCTCTTATTCAAAAACAAAACATTACCGATGTTGAAATGAAACTTTTTAAAGTTGATTTTTCGTACAAACTCAAAAAATGGTTAGATGTATTCGCAAATTACACTTACAATGATTCAAAAATTCTTGCTTTTGAGGGCAAACCTGAATTAGAAGGGAAAAAATTAATTTATACTCCAAAAAACAAAGCAAACGCAGGTATTTTGTTCAAAATCAACTCGTACAAAATTTCTTTAATATATCACTACACCTCAAGCCAATACACTGATAACGAAAACGACAATATTATAAATTTATATAACATTATCGATTTTAAAATTGGTTTGTCTTTACTTAAAAATTTCGAAGTTTCTTACAGTATCCAAAATATTTTCGATTACCAATATATCATTTACACCGACCAGTTAAGTTTAGGTCGTTTTATGACTTTTAATGTAAAATATAATTTTTAATGAGCTAAACAAAAAGATATTGAAATTAATAAAAAAATCAAAAATTCTTTTCTTAAATTTCTAAAAACGAAATTACTTTAAAAAAGAAAGAAATTGTGTGAAATTTTTAAAAAAAATGTAAATTTGTAAAAAATTGACTTTATGATTACATTAAAAGTAAATATTGAAAAAATGAATTATATGCAAATATGCTTGCTGAGTTAATTTCAAACTTTACGTTTGTTCAATCTGTTGAAATACCTGAATTTACAAAGACATATAACACAAAATATAATAAAACAGACGAAGAACTAATTATTCCCCCAAAAAAACAGGGTAATCCTGATATATATTGTGGAATATGGCAAAACAAAAACATTCGAGATATTAAACAGTTCAGAAATAAATTATGGCAAAGAAACAATTAGTTTAGTCTATAAAGTACATAAAGTTGAAAGCCTGCACTGTAAGTGTCTATAAAGTTAATGCATTGATTATCAGAAAATTATGTTGTTTTTTTTAAAAAAATTATTATAATATTGATAATCAGCTATTTGTGTTTGGCTTTTAAGACCCTTTCAGGGCTGGCTTTTTAGACCGGACCCACATATTATTCAACCGGAGCAACAGTTACGGGTGAAGTATATATAAATGCCGAGATTGGTGAACTTTTAAATTTTTTTACGAAAGATTTTATTGAAAATGTTTTGTCAAGGTTATAATATATTTTTATCTTTGTTTAATTTTTATGTTATTTTTGCAAATTGTAAATTATTAATTTAGTAAAAAAAAAGAGACAATGTCGAAGAAAATTAAGTTTGATGTAAATGACCTTTCTTTTAAATATGATTCAAAATCGACCAGAATAACAAAAATTTTTTTAACTCAATTTGTAGCTATTGTTTTTTTAAGCATTGCTGTTTATTTGGGATTATCTTATTTTCTGGATTCTGATTATGAAAAATCTTTAAAGCAACAAAACGAATATTACGAACAGGAGTTGGACAAAATTGTTGCACTTTACGAAAAAAATGAAGTAAAATTACGTTTACTCGAAGCTCAGGATAAAGATTTTTATCAGGTTATGTTTGGAACAACACCACCTGAAAATTACAATAAAAATATTTACGAAAATATTCAGAATAAAACTCCAAAAGAATTAAATAATTTTAATTATGACAAACTGATTATTTTACTTGAGCAAATAAATAACAAAAATGCCGAAATTGAAGAATTTATTTCGTATCTGGAAACAAATGAAATAGATTTAAGCACAACCCCCTCAATACAGCCGTTGTACAATCATAATCTTGATTTAATTTTATATGGTTTCGGTCGGCGTTTAGACCCTGTTTATCACGTCTCTAAATTTCACTCAGGTCTTGATTTTAATGCTCCCATTGGTACTCCTGTTATTGCTACGGCAGATGGAGTTGTAGAGCAGACAGGCGAAATTAAACTTGCCTATGGTAATACAATTATTATAAATCACGGAGATTTTAAGACTGTGTATCGACATTTGGACAGGATAGATACAAGAACCGGAAAATCAGTTAAACGCGGTGATGTCATAGGTTATGTCGGTACAACCGGAAAATCAATAATACCGCATCTGCACTACGAAATTTTGTACAAAGACAAACCTTTGAACCCTATTTATTTCCTTTTTATGGAGCTTAACCCTAAACAATTTATTACTGTTTACGAAAAATCAATACAAACCGGAATTAGTTTAGATTAGCAAATTATTTAGAATTAAAATTAGTTCCTAAAGCCTTTTAGCTTTTTCGGAGTGTGCCAAGAATTATTGGTACACAAACTATATAAATTTGTGTTCTAA
>DYKL01000155.1 GCA_020722645.1 Acetofilamentum sp.
AAAAAATCGAAAATTAAAGGCTTAAATTTTACAAGAATTTTGGTTTATGAATAATGCAGGTTAAATCAGCAAGCATAATGTATTGGCAATGGGTGGTTTGATGAATAAATTCCATATAATTATTCAAACCCTCAACTACATTTTTATGCCTTTCGATGTTCTGACTGTACAGAAAAAAAGGAGCAAGCAGAAGTAAAAAGAATATTTTTTTCATATATTAATCAAAAAAAAGCCTGACTTAAAATCAGGCTTAAATAAATTAGTTACATTTCATAGAGTATTTCCACTGAGTTCCTTCTTGCGGACCAATTATCTTGACAGTAATATAGCCCGAAGCACATCTTAATTCCGCCTGTCCGATACCACTTACAGGACCTTGTGTAGAATAAATCTGCTTTTTGGAATTACCAGAACCGCAATATACAATTATTTGGTCTGCAACGCTGTACATATCCCAGTTTATTGTAAATTTTCCTGAATTGCCTATACTGTGGACATTTATTGTAACACCTTGTCCTCCTGATTCTTGCGGTGCTTCACAAGGTATAACGTTTGGTGGCGGAGGTTCAGGATTTGGCTGTGGTTGTGGATTTGGTGGTGGCGGTGTTGGCTGTTGCTCTTTTTTAAGAGGTATATCTCTGCCAGACTGCGGACCGTTTAACAAATCCTGCATAACTTTATTTTTAACTGAATAATCATTCTTTGTATATCCGGCTTTTGTTGCAACAATTGATATTTTATCAGTTGGTTTTACGCCTGTAACAACAAAATAACCGTCTGCATTGCTGTAAACCGGTTGTGGACGTGCTTGTCCGTTTACATAAACTATGTTTTTAACACCGGGCAAACCGTGAGTTCCATCAGTATTTCTGAACTGTAAATCTTTCAGGTTTGGTCTTAAATACAATGTTTTCGCACTGTCTGAACGTGCAACCCATTTATCTACTCTATCACTTTTTGTTGTATCGTTGTAAAATGGTTTTTCGGCTTTTATAGTTATATCCTCCAAAATATGTACTTCTTCGGGAAATTCACCGTAACCATTGATATTTGTCTTTGTTGTTTGAACTACATTTCCGTTTATTATTAAACTACCTGTAGCATCTGCAAGCAATTGATTGTTTCTTAGGTCTCTAACAAAGAAATCAATCATTTTTTTCTCAGGTCTCAATCTTAAAGTCCTTACTGTATCTATATCTCCCCACAAAAATCTTGCATCACCCCTTAAAGTATCATTTAAGTATCCATAAGCACTTCCGACTACTTCAAACTGACCACAGTATGGGAAATTTTCAAAAAACACAGTGCCGTCGGGTTCTGTAATGCCTTCCCAAGTATAGGTCTTGCCGTTTAATTCAGCTGTACCAACAACTTTTGCTCCGGCGATTGGTTGTCCATTCTCAAAATTAACCACTTTAAAATCGTAATTATACACTCTTGTGGACATCAAAAGTTCAAAAACGCTTCCATTTTTTAATTTATGAAAATTATAGAGACTGTCGCCAAAAAAACAATCATTGGTTCCTATTATTTCAGCTTTTTTTGAAGCAAAAAGTAATCTTGAATAGAGCGTATAGCCAACATCCTCGAAAGATGCTAATGCAGAATCATCAGATTCATCGTATAAAGTGATTGTGTCATGTGTAAAGAATTTTTTTGTCTTAAAATTAAACATCTGATAATCAACATATTTTAAATGCACGTCAGTTAATGGTATTGACGATTTGTTTTTAGCATCAACTGTTTTAACCGTTAAATCTTTTTTAAAAGGGATAAGCAGCAATAATGGCAAAAGCAAAAGCAGCAACAACAGCCACCACCAGCTTTTTTTCTTTAAGGCAACTACGTATTCACCTTCTTCCGGTTTAAAAATAAAATTTTGTTTTCCTTTCATATTATTGAATTTGTAATATTTAAAAATTTATTATTCACAAATAACTTTAACCGAGCCTTTTGACCACTTGTTCATATCCTCAGAACTCCACTGTCTGCAAGATTTAGGAAATAAAGATTCATAAGGTTCTTTTAAAGTTGCTGTTTTGAAGTTTCCAATTCTTGTGTCGCTTTTCCATTTCACATTATTAATTAGTGCGGGTCCTTTAACATCTAACAAAACTTTTCCTTTAAAATTAGGTTCGCTGTACAAAATCACTCTTGTTCCTTTATCAACAGCAATAGCGTCAAAAGTAGTATTAACTGCATTCGGAAAAGCAACAGTATTGTTAGAATACTCACCTTCACCAACGTATTCACCGAATTTATCAGGTTTATATATTAAGCTGATGTGAGAATCAACATAAACGTCAGATAAAAGAGTTCCTGAAAAATGGGCTCTGCAAAATTCTCGCGGTGGTTCAGATCTGTCTGGTTCAACATATTGTTCCATTGGAATTTCGCTGTCTTTTTTATCTTCAAGCTCAGAAACATTTTTATTTTTGATGGTAAAATCGTTAGTTACATAATCAGGTTTTGAAGCAATAATAGTAATATTGTCAGATTTTTTAAGATTTGGAACTGTAAACTCGCCATTTGAATTGCTGTAATAAACGCCGACACTGTTTCCATTCACATAAACTTCATTTTTGACTCCCTGAACAGGCTTTTTTGTGTATTTATCTACATTGTAAAAGACAAAATTACCTGCTTTCGGTCTGATGTAAATAATTCGTTCATCTTCGGGTAATTTTATAAAATCGTCAACAATGTATTTAATAGTAGTTGTATCGTGATAAGCAGGATGCGAAACGTGAATATACATTTCTTTTGCAATTGCAACACTGTCAAACATACCTTTTCCTATGCCGTTAGTATTTGTGATAGCTTCTAAGGTGCTGTTATCGAATATCATTTTTGCGGTAGCATTAGAAACAGGTTGTTTAGTGTATAAATCTTTAACAATAAATTCAACCGGTTTCATTATTGGGTCTAATGGAAGCAATCTGTTTTCGGGTTTACTGAAATAATCAACATCTCCACTAGCAGAGAATGGCTGATATCCGAAATGAGAGGCATTGACCTCAACTTTTTCAGAACAGAACATAATTTCAGCTTCAACAATTCCTCTTGGGTCAGATTTCAAAGTTATAGTCTGTTTTTGACCTGAAATATAGTAATCAATAACTACATCTGCATTTGGAAGTGGTTCTTTGTCATAATTGTCAATTACCTCAAAAATAATTTTGGTCATTCTTGCACTTAACTCAATGACATTAACCTCTTTATTTTTAAGCTGATGGTAAACAGGTTGTAAAGTATCAGATTGAAAACAACCTCCCGTAGCAACTACTGTTGATAAATCGTTTTTATGAAATAACTTTGAGTAAAGAGTGTACGAAACTTGAAATTTTGCATAACCTTCGTTATCAGTGTTTTCGTTTAGTGCAATATCCTGATAAGTAAAAAAATTAAAAGTTTTGAAATCTATAAAATTTCGGTCAGGGTATTTAAACTCAACCAAGGCTCCACTTAAAACGACTTTGGTACTATTATCAATAGTCTGAAAAATTACTTCTTTGTGCATTCTGATTTGCAATAAAAGCAATAAAAATGGCAATAATAGAAGTAATAACCACCATAATCTTCTTTTTTTTAACTGAAGAGTATATGTCTCTGTATTTTCATTGAATACAAAATTTTGTTTTGCTTTCATCAAAAAAATGTTTAATTTAATGTTTTCCAAAAATAACAATAATATCTTAAATTACAACTATAAATTTGATTTTGTGAATAAATTTTATTTGTATGTGTCAAAAGAGTTAGTCCATAAAGTTTATAAAGTTAAAAGTTTAGTCTCATATATGAGAAATTGTTGGTGGTTTTAATAAAAGCAACTAAGCATTTGTAGGGTAAAAAAACCGTAAAACCGCTTCAAGCAATCAAACTGATATAATGTTTGAAATAGAATTTCTACCAAAATTTTTTTAGAAAAGAGTCAAAGTTTATAAAGCATTAGAACAAAACTTTCAATAAAAGACACTATAAGTGAACACTTTACAAACTTTAATGTCGGTTTTTTTCGCAAGTGACTACACCAACGTGACTGTAAAAAAATAATTTTTTTGAACAAAATTTGAACAGCATAATCAATATAATTAGGCATTTAACTTTTTTTAAATTTTAAGAACTAAAAAAAATTTTTCTAATAAAAAATTTTGATTTATTTTTGTTCTCAAATAAGAATTATTATTAACTAATAAAAATAAAAAAATGGAAAACAATATAAAACTAACTTTTAAAGGAAATCCGGTAGTACTTCTTGGAAAACAAACTAAAATTGGCGAAAAAGCAGAAGATTTTTTGGTTGTAGGAAATAAATTAAATCCGGTTAAATTATCAGACTTTGATGGTAAAGTAAAAATTTTATCAATATTCCCATCGCTTGACACACCTGTATGTGCAACACAAAACAGAAAATTCAATCAGGCAGCAGCAGAATTATCTGAAGATATTGTCATTATTGGTATATCTGTTGATTTACCTTTTGCACAATCTCGTTTCTGCGGAGCTGAAGGAATTGACAAGGTAATTACAGTATCAGATTATCAAATGCACGATTTTGGGATGAAATACGGTTTTTTAATTGACGGTTTAAAATTATTGGCTCGTGGCACCGTAGTTATTGATAAACAAGGTGTTATAAAATATGTGGAATACGTTTCGGAAGTAACTAACGAACCAAATTACGAGACCGCTTTAAAAGCAGCAAAAGAGCTTTTGTAATTTTTTTTTCATAGGTTTTAAAATAAGCGAACGCCGAAAATTTTCGGCGTTCATTTTTTTCTATTTTCTTTGCAGAGGTAATTTAAAACGTCTTATTTTATCAAACTGATAAAGAGCATTAGCAACCGCTCCGGCAGTCGGCACGAGACCGATTTCTCCAATTCCTTTAACTCCATAAGCCCCGACACTATCAGGCACTTCGACCGGAAGAACAACTATTTTGGGAGTTTCAGTAGTTCTTAAAATGCCCAAATCTTTATATTTATCGCTGATAAGATAACCGTCTTTCATTGGCAAGTCCTCTGTTAGAGCATATCCAAGCCCCATGTGAACGGCACCTTCAATTTGTCCTTCATACAAAACCGGATTTACAATTTTACCGGCATCGTGTGCAGCATAAACAGTATCAATTTTACCTTCATCGTTTAAAACAACAAGTTGGGCGGCATATCCGTAAGAATAATGAATAATCGGATTTTCAATACCAGAACCGGGTTTTGTAGTCCAGTCACAAACAAATCTACCCTTGTAAACTCTGCCTGAAAGTTGTTCTATTGAGTGTTTTTCCAAATCTTTTTTGAGTTCTTTTGCAGCCGCAATAATAGCATTACCAAGCAAAGCAGTGGCACGTGAAGAAGTTGTCATTCCGGTTTTTATTCCGGCTTCTGTATCAATTTGCACTTCAATTATTTCGGGCGGAATTCCGGTCTCTTCGCAGAGCATCTGAACCGCAACAGTATTAACCCCCTGCCCCATTTCAGTCCAACCGTGCTTAATTATTACTTTTTCAGCTGATACTATTTCAATTATTGCGTCAGATTCATCATTCATTCCGTTTCCAACACCGGAATTTTTTATTCCTGCTGCAAGACCGACATATTTATTATTATAAAAATGTTCTTTTAACTGCAACAAACATTGTTTTACACCTACCTGATAAACTTTCTGACCTGTACCCGTTGAAAGACCATCTTCAAGAGCATTATCAAAACGGAATTTCCAACGGTCAAAACCGGCTTTCTCACAAATTTCATCAATTGCTACTTCTAAACCAAAAACCGCCTGATTAGCACCAAAACCACGCATTGCACCACAAGGAATGTTGTTTGTATAAACAGTTTTGGCATTTATATCAACATTTGGCACGAAATACCCACCGGTTGCGTGTCCTGCAACTCTCTCAAGCACTTTGTTACCAACTGACAAATATGCACCTGTATCACCGTAAGCCTCTAATTTAACTGCTGTTAATTTTCCGTCTTTGGTCGCTGCTATTTTGAAGTCCATAAAAACCGGATGTCTTTTAGGGTGCAAACGTATTGATTCCTGACGTGTAAGAACTAATTTTACCGGTTTATTCAACAAATAAGCAAATAATGATGTTTGCCCCTGAATACTTAAATCTTCTTTTCCTCCAAAGCCACCACCATTGGGAATGAGTTTAACTCTTACTTTATCTTCTGGTATCCCTAAAATTAAAGCTACTTGTCGTCTATCCTCGTATACTCCTTGCGATTCAGACAATAATTCGATTCCATTGTCTTTTGGTAAAGCAATAGCGGCTTCAACTTCCATAAAAGCGTGTTCAATTCGCTGAGTTTCAAAACGATGCTCGACTATAAAATCAGCTTCGGCAAAAGCTTTTTCAGTATCGCCGATTTTTGAAACAGATGTCTCAACAAGGTTAGGATATTGCTCGTGAACACGATTTGTATCTTTTATAGCCTCAAAAACATCAGTAACAGGAGTTAAAACTTCATATTCAACTTTGATTAACTCAACAGCTTTACGTGCAATTTCTTCGTTATCAGCAACAACTCCTGCAATAACATCACCAATGTAATGAGTAATTTCACCCTCGCCAATCATCAGTGACCAGTCGGCTCTTATTAAACCAATTTTTTGTTTGCCCGGAATGTCTTTGGCAGTAAAAACGCGCCACACACCTTCAAGTTTTTCGGCTTCTGCGGTATTTATTTTTAAAACCTTAGCTTTAGGGTAATCGCTGAATTTAAGAGCCGCAAAACCCATGTTGTCTATATAATAATCTGCAACAAACTTCCTTTCGCCAATTGCAGTTTCAAAAGCCCCGTATTTTGGATGTGGTTCTCCCAACTTACCGGTTGTTGTAATTAAATCTACTTCTTCGTTGTTGTTCAAAAAATCGGCAGCTTCCAGAATTGCTCTTTCGATTTTTTTGTAACCTGTACAACGACAAATGTTAGATTTTAGAGCTTTTTGAATTTCGTCGAGTGTCGGATTCTTATTTTCTTTCAAAAAACTATCAGCTTTCATAATAAATCCGGGTGTACAAAATCCGCATTGCGAAGCACCGTGATTAACCATTGTTTTGGCAATAGTTTCTTTGCGATATTTATCAAGTCCTTCAAGAGTAACAATATCTGCATCTTGTAATTTTGACATCTTTGTACGACACGCTAATTTTGCTTTACCGTTAATTTGTACAGTACAAGCACTGCAAACACCTTCGCCCGAACAACCGTCTTTTGCAGCGGTTAAATGTAATTCATTTCGAAGATATTTTAATAAATCCATTTCAGGATTTCCATTGTATTGGCGTTGAATACCGTTTACTTTGAATGTTATCATAAAATATAGTTATAAAGTTCTTAAAGCCTGCCCTGAAAGGGTCTAAAAACCTGCACTGTAAGGGTCTTAAAGCCTGCCCTGAAAGGGTCTAAAAGTTCTTATAGTTTGTCGAATTTAATTTTTAATGCGAATTAAGGGTTGAAAAAATGATGTTGAAAATTAACTTGTTATGTGTTATTTTAAATTATGTGAAAAACACCTGATTTAGGCAAATTGCCTCTGGCAGGTGTCTGTCCTTAAAGGATCTAACCTGCCAGTTAAACTTCAACCCTTAATTCGCATTTTTACTTAATTGTAAATTATAAATACTGTTCCGAATAATAATGCTCAAAAACCCAGTAGAAATAAAAGTTCAATTCACTTGTTTAAAACTTACAATTAAAATATATAAAAAAAATAGTTCTATTCAACAATAGTTCGGTATATTTTGAAGTAATTCGTTAATATTCAGCAAATTGATTTT
>DYKL01000647.1 GCA_020722645.1 Acetofilamentum sp.
ACTAATTTGCTAATTTGCTAATTTGCTAATTGACTAATTTGCTAATTTGCTAATTGACTAATTTGCTAATTTGCTAATTAAAATCTTTTTGTTTTTGCGTGGCAATAGGGCATAGTTCCTTTATGTTCGTAATAATCCTGATGATAATCCTCTGCCGGATAAAATTCCGATACAGGTCTTAAAACAGTTGCTACTTTGTAACCTTTACTTTCAAGAATTTTAATCAGATTTTGAGCTATATTCATCTGATAATCGTTCATATAAAAAATTTGAGACAAATATTGTTCACCTATATCAGGACCTTGTCCGTTAGTTTGAGTGGGGTCGTGAATTTCAAAAAATAGTTTTGTAATCTGTTCATAACTAACTATATCCGGATTGAAATATACTTCCACAGCTTCAACATGTCCTGTTTCGTGCGAACAAACCTCCTGATAAGTCGGATTTTTTGTTTTTCCGCCGATATAACCGACAGATGTACTTACAACTCCGTTTTGTTTTTGCATATAATATTCAACTCCCCAAAAACAGCCACCTGCGAAAATTGCTCGTTCTAATTTAACCGATTTATTGATTTCTACGGGTAAAAAATTCAGAGAAACAGAATTAACGCAATGCCTTGTGTTTTTGTCTGTAAATCCTTCACCTTCAAAAACATGTCCAAGATGAGCACCGCAATTTGAACAGGTTATTTCGGTTCTGTATCCGTCTGCATCAGTTGTTTTTGTGATTGCTCCTTCAATTTCATCATCAAAACTGGGCCAGCCACAATGTGCGTCAAATTTGTCAGACGATTTGTAGAGTGGGGCGTTACACTGTTTGCAAACGTAAGTTCCGTCACCGTTGTAATTGTAATATTTACCGGTAAAAGACATCTCTGTGCCTTTGTTCAAAATAACGCGTTGTTCTTCCTTGTTTAGAATATTGTAGTGCATTGTATCTGTTTTTAAAGTTATGTGTTGATTTTTTGAATTTTGACAAGAAGTATTCAGTGTAAAAAATAAAATAATTATGGTTAATAGTTTGTAATTCATAATCAAAATTTTTTGTAAAATTCGTAAAATTTTTTAAATAAGACAAATTTGTCATAATCAAAAATGCTTAAATTTTTCGTGATAATAAGCTAAAAAGTAGATTTTTTCTTTTTCGGATTTGCTATCATTATTGTCCGAAACATAAAACGTTATATTATAAGACTTTACATTTTAAAAT
>DYKL01000648.1 GCA_020722645.1 Acetofilamentum sp.
TCATAATTCATAATTCATAATTCATAATTCATAATTCATAATTCATAATTCATAGTTCATAATTCATTATTCGTTTTTCATTATTCAATATTCTTTAGTATTCTTAAGTTAAAAATATAATATACGAATAAATTTATCAGAAAACAGATTGTATTTTTACATTTGTAAACTTAAAAATCAATCGTTATGAAGAAAATTTTTTACTTTTTGTTTTCAGTTGCAATAATTTTATTGCTCAATGTAAATGTTTATTCGCAAGTTTATAATGCTTGTAAAGGACAAAACGCTGTTTATGAAGAATCAGTTGATGATGTAACAGGCGAAGTTCAAAAAAAGATGGTTGACACAGACCGATATGGCAATGCAGCAGGAAATCAATACGATTTAGCCGTAGATGGAGCTTTTGAAGGGGAAACAATAGTTGTTTTACACTTATACACCGGCGAAGGATTTGATTTCCATCTCCCACAAGAAGCATTAAAAGAAAAAGGTTTTTCTGTTTTCAGATACCTCAACTATCCGCCAACACCAGAAGAATTAAAAAAATCGCTCGACAAAGCTTGTCAATTATGGGTTATTTCAGGACCTTCAAGAGTTTTAAGCGATGAACACATTGCTGTAATTAAAGAATATTTTGACGAAGGACACGGTGTTTATATCTGGGGCGATAATGATCCTTATTATGCAGATGCAAATGCTGTTGCCGATGCTCTTTTTGACGGCAAAATGGAAGGTAATTACTGGGGCGACAAAGTAGTTAATCTGAAAGACAGTAAAACAGTCAGCGGTTTAGTTCCCGGACACCTTGTAACAACCGGATTGCAGTATGTTTACGAAGGAATTACAATTGCAAAAATCACAGGAAATCAGTATCTGCAACCCTTGATTTACAGTTCAGACGGTAATGTTGTTGCTGCTTTTTACGATTTTGACGGTAAAAGAGCAATTATTGACGGAGGTTTTACACGTTTGTACGTTTCTTGGGATGCCGCCGGAACCGGTAGATACGTAAAAAATGCTGCTGCATGGTTAGTAAACTATGAACGTTTTGGAGATGACAAAACTAATCGTGAACCAAAAAAAGAGGAATAAAAAATGTTATTATGTAAAAAAAACTGTTTGAGAGTATTCAAACAGCTTTTTTTATAAAAGTAATTAGCAATAGTTCGGTATATTTTGAAGTAATTCGTTAATATTCAGCAAATTGATTTT
>DYKL01000649.1 GCA_020722645.1 Acetofilamentum sp.
AAATCAATTTGCTGAATATTAACGAATTACTTCAAAATATACCGAACTATTGAATGATACAAATGAAAAAATATAAACACGTTTTTTTCGATTTTGATAATACATTGTGGGATTTTACCACAAATTCAAAAGAAAGTTTAAAAGAGATATTTAATATGTACCAATTTGCACCATATTTTGCTGATTTTGAAGATTTTTATTCAAAATACGAAAAAAACAACAATGAACTTTGGCTTGAATACCGCGATGGAAACATTAGCAAAGAAACACTGAGTTTCAGACGTTTTGCCAGTGTTCTTGAAGATGCCGGATTCCCTGACAGTCATTTTGTCTCGGGGAAAATCAGCTCTGATTACCTGACAATTACAACAACTAAAACCAAAATTATCGACGATGCTTACGAGGTTTTAAATTATTTAAAAACAAAATATAAAATCCATATAATAACAGACGGCTTTTTTGAAGTTCAGGTTGTTAAGTTAAGAGCATCTAAACTTTCTTCTTTTGTATCAAACTTTATAACTGCCGAAGAAGTCGGCATTTTAAAACCAAACAAAAAATTATTCGATTACGCATTAAAAGAGACAGAAGCCACAGCCGAAGAATCAATTATGGTTGGAGACAGTTATGAAAACGATATAGTTGGAGCTTATAATGCAGGTATAGACCAGATTTTTTTAAATCAAAATAATCAGATTATTGGCAATATTAAACCAACTTATACAGTAAGTAAACTAATAGAAATAAAAAATATTTTATAAAAGCATTTTACTCAATGGAAGTTTCCAAAAAAGATTATTATGCTCCTATGCATACGGCTGAGCATATACTTAATGGTATTATGGTAAAAATGTTCGGCTGTTTTCGTTCCGAAAATTGTCATATAGAAAAAAAAAATCCAAATGTGATTTTATTTTAACAGAGCCTCCTTCCGAAAATCAAATTAAAGAAATTGAACAAAAAGTTAACGAAATTATAAAACAAAATCTCCCTGTTACTCATAAATTTATTGATTACGACGAAGCCGTCGAAAAATTCAAAGTTAGAGTTGAAAAACAAGAAAATGAAAAAATAAGAATTACTTCTGTAGGAGATTTTGATCATTGTCCCTGTATCGGACAACACGTAGAAAACACATCTGAAATTTGTGTTTTTACGGAACTTACTTGCAACTTTTGAGGTTTTACAGGCGATAGCTAAGAAAAAACTGC
>DYKL01000156.1 GCA_020722645.1 Acetofilamentum sp.
TTCAACAATTTTGCAAAGATATAAAAACTATACTAAATTAACAATACCTTATTTTTATAATAATTATTTTTCTTTATTTTATTGCAAAAAGTTACAAAAAATGTCCGGCAGACAAAATATTAGTTGTATATGGATCTGTGGGTTCAGGAAAATCTTTAAAGTGTATTAGAGGAGGAGGTGCTTTTGTTTTTCCAATTAAACAAAGTTATTCATTTCTTGATTTGAATATTCAAGAAATAGAAACAGACATAAATGTTTTGTGCAAGAATAATACTAATTTATTAATTCAGTCAAAAATAAATTTTCAGATAAATAATCAGCAGGATTATGTTGAAATAGCAGCTGAAAGATTTTTAGGTTTAAAAAACGATGAAATTAAATCAGTAGCAAAAGATATAATTGAAGGTCAAATAAGAGTTTTTGTTGCAAACATAGATAAAACTGAAATATTAGAGGATAAAGAAAGATTTATTTCAATTGTTTCGGAGTCAATAGATTCTGAAATCAAAAAAATTGGTTTAAAATTGATTAGTTTTGATTTGAAAAACATATCTGAAAAATAAAAATTAACAAGTATTTTTTATAAATAATATGGGTTAAACATATTTTCTTGAAAAATTGATTTAGTAATTTGTAATAAAAAAAAGGAAAACCTTGTTTTTTTTTCTTTTTTTATATTTGCTAAAATTAATAAAAATGATTACAACAAAATCCGGTTTAAGCAAATTTGAATTTTTGTCTGATATAAATAATTTATATTGGTAATGGCAAGAATCAACAAAAAAAGCAAAATGGGAAGATATACAAAAAGATATGTTGCTATATGCCGAGGCAGCAGAAAAATATAAAGCTGTAAATCATATAATTAATGAAAGAAATCAGCATTTTTTACTTGCGCCTTTTTGCCAGGAATGGTTAGACAGAAAAGTTTCACAGCGTACAATTGAGGCGGGCTGTAAAAGATTTGCTGCAATCAAAAATGACAATTTTTTTGAACAGATTGCTTTGGAACAAATTTTTGACGAAGAAGTTACCAACAGATACAGTTCAAAATGTTTAATTCGGTTCAGGAAGCTAAAGAGTAGATAAAAAAATTCGGATAAAAAAAAGCGATTTTAAATCGCTTTTTTTTGTTTATTCAACAATTTTGGGTAATAAAATTTTTCTTGAAAGTCGTAATTTGTTCGTTTTGGGGTCAATATCAACTAATTTAACTTCAATTTCGTCGCCTTCCTTTAATATACCGTCAAGTTTTTCAATTCTTTTGTGATCATATTCAGAAATATGCAATAAACCTTCTTTTCCGGGCAGAATTTCTATAAAAGCACCGAAATCTTTAATTGATTTTACTTTTCCGATATAAGTTTTACCTTTTTCAGGTACTGCAACAATTCTTTGAATTTTTTTAAGAGCTGCATTCAGATTGTCAGCTTCAATAGCAGTAATAACAACTATACCTGTATTGTCTTTTTCTTCTATAGCAATTGTGCTTTTGGTTTCGGCTTGAATACCCTGAATAACTTTACCGCCGGGACCGATAATTGCACCGATAAATTCACCGGGAACGACAATTCTTGCAATTTTTGGAGTTTGAGGTTTGTATTCCGGTCTCGGTTTGTCTAAAGTTTTGAGCATTTCCCCCAAAATGTGCATTCTTCCTTCATTTGCTTGTTTCAGAGCTTTTTCCATTATCTCGAAAGAAAGTCCCTGAACTTTGATGTCCATTTGACAAGCTGTTATACCGTCTTTTGTACCTGTAACTTTAAAGTCCATATCTCCAAGGTGGTCTTCGTCTCCAAGGATGTCTGAAAGAACAGCCCATTTCCCTGATTCAATGTCTGTAATAAGACCCATTGCAATTCCTGAAACAGGTTTTTTGATTTGCACACCTGCATCCATTAGAGCAAGCGTACCAGCACATACTGTAGCCATTGAAGAAGAACCGTTAGATTCCAGAATATCTGAAACTACGCGTATAGTGTATGGACAATCTTCTTCGTTCGGAATAACTTCTTTTAAAGCTCTCATAGCAAGGTTTCCGTGTCCAATTTCTCGTCTTCCTATGCTTTTGCGAGGTTTTGCATCGCCGGTAGAAAAAGGAGGGAAATTGTAATGTAACATAAAACGTTCGCTTTCCTGAACAAGAACTTGATCAATGGTTTGTTCGTTCATTTTTGAGCCTAATGTAACAGTTGCCAATGCTTGTGTTTCACCGCGTGTAAATATAGCCGAACCGTGAGTTGCAGGTAAATAATCAACTTCGCACCAGATAGGTCTGATTTCGTTGGTTTTTCTGCCGTCTAATCTGATACCTTCGTTTAAAATAAGATTTCTTACTGCATTTTTAATATTATCATGGAAATATTTATCAATTAATTTTAATTTATCAGTATCATCATCGCTAAGACCAAGATTTTCAATAAATTCTTGCTTAATATTTTCAAAACCTTCTTTTCTTTGACTTTTTGAAGCATTTCCTAATTTAGCAACATCATAAATTTTCTGATAAGTCTGTTGTTTAACGATACCTTCTAATGTAGTGTCTTCGGGGTCTCCCTTATATTCTCTATATGGTTTTTTACCTGCCATTTCTGCGAGTTCCATCTGAGCCTGACATTGTATTTTAATAGCTGCGTGAGCAGATTTGATAGCTTCGAGCATATCTTTTTCAGATACTTCTTTCATTTCACCTTCAACCATTAAAATGTTTTCAACTGTTGCCCCGACCATAATGTCGATATCAGCTTTCTGAAGTTCATCAAAAGAAGGATTTATGACGAATTTACCGTCAATTCTTGCAACTCTGACTTCTGAAATAGGACCGTTGAAAGGAATGTCTGAAACCATAAGAGCGGCAGATGCAGCAAATCCTGCCAATGAATCCGGCATTATTGTTTCTTCTGCTGATATTAGCTCTATATTTACAAATGTTTCAGCGTGATAATCTTTTGGGAACAAAGGTCTTAATGCTCTGTCAACTAATCTTGATACTAATATTTCGTAATCTGACGGACGTCCTTCTCTTTTTTTGAAACCGCCGGGAAATCTTCCGAAAGAAGCAAATTTTTCGATATATTCTACGGATAATGGCATAAAATCAACATCAGGACTTATTTCTGTGGCTGAGACAACTGTTGCTAAAAGCATTGTGTTGCCTTGTTTTAATACTACTGCACCATCAGCCTGTTTTGCTAATACGCCTGTTTCGATAGTTATAGGTTTACCAAAACCTAAATTTATAGTTTTTGATATTGGGGTTGGTTTGTTCATCTTTTAAAATTTTAATTTGTTTCTAATAATTTTTTTGTGTTTTTATAATGTTTTTGAATGGGTAAAACACAAAAGATTTAATACTAAAGTAGATATAAAAATAACCGCGGGAGGGTTGCAAAAAAATAAAAGGAATTGTAATTCCTTTTATTTTCTAAGTCCTAACTCTTTAATTATTGAACGATAACGTTCAATATCATTTTCTTGCAAATAACTTAACAAACTCTTTCTTTTTCCTACCAATTTTAGTAAAGCACGTTGAGTACCAAAATCTTTTTTGGAAACTTTCAAATGTTCGTTCAGGTGATTGATTCTGAAAGTGTATAAAGCTATTTGACTTTCACAAGATCCTGTATCAGATACACCTTTGCCGTATTTTGCAAAAATTTCTTTTTTCTTTTCGCTTGTTAAATACATAATTATTTCGCTTTTTATTAACTTTTCTAAATATTTTGAGTTTGCAAAAATATCAATTTTTTTTTAATCTAATACTTTTTTTGAAATTTTTTTTTATCTGTTTTTGAATACCGAGTTATACTTGAAAAAAATCCAAAAAAAAATTAATTCAATAAGGCTTTAACAAGAATTAAGAATATGTTATAATTATTTTTGTTTATTATTGCGTTTTAATAAAAAAAAAAATAATGAACAAAAAATCAAAATTCTGGCTTTTAATTATCGGTACAATTATGTTTACATTTATTTTCTGGAAACAAAGTATCGGAATTAATTCTTTTATTTTTACATTGTTTATTGTTGTTTCAATGAATCTGGTGTTTCCTGAAAGCCGAAAATCTGTATATGCCTTAATTATTTATGCCGGTTCGGTTGTTTCGTCCTTATCAATTGTATATCACGCCTCAAATTTATCAATTTTTGTCTGGATAATGTCGTTATTTTTTATGCAACCAATTGTCCAGTACCCACAACTTAAAACTTTGTTTTTTGCCTCTTTTTCGGGATTGGTTGAGTATATTACATCTTTTACCTTGCTACGTGAAAACATTGAAAAAACAGGTAAAGCATCTAAAAGTTCAAAAAAAATATTCAAAATTTTAAGACTAATTGCCATACCTATTGTTGCTGTTTTTGTTTTTTATTGGATTTACAAAGCCGCTGTGCCTGAATTTGATAAAATTACCGATACTTTTTTCGGAAAAATTGATAAATGGTTGTATAATATTTTCAAAAACATTTCATTTGAAATTGTTTTTATGATTATTTGGGGATTTATGACTATCGGATGGTTTTTGTATAAAAAAGTTCAAAATAATCTTATTGCTGAAGAATCGAAATATACAGATTTAATTGAAAGAAAAAGAGGAAAGGAATCTTTTAATTTTTCAATCACAAAAGGACTTAAACCATTGTTGAAATATGAAAATCTGATAGCTTTAATTTTGATTATTGCAGTTAATGTATTGTTATTGATTGTCAATTATTTAGATATTACTACAATTTGGTTTGGGTTTAAATATTACGAAGGTTTTGATTTAAAACAATTTGTACATTCCGGCACATACCTGCTGATTTTCAGTATTTTATTATCAATGGCAATAATGTTATTCTTTTTCCGTTCAAATTTGAATTTTTATAGTAAAAATAAACATTTGAAAATTGCATCTTACTTCTGGATTGCACAAAATACAATTCTTTTAATATCCGTTATTATCAGAAATTTGCATTATATCGAACATTTTGCACTGGCATATCTGCGAATAGGTTTATTTTTCTTTTTGCTAATGGTAATTGTCGGTTTAATAACACTAACTATAAAAATTAAAGACAAAAAAAGTCTGTTTTATCTGCTTAAAGTTAATTCATGGGCTTTATACATCGGTTTTGTCGTTTTTGCTGTTTTCGATTGGGACACAATCATTGCAAAATATAATCTGAATCACTACCCCGAAGCATTTGTAGAAGCGAGTTATATGCTTACTCTCGACGAAAAAATTTATCCTTTGATTGATAAAAACAGTCAAATACTCCAACAAGATGACAGTTTGAATACTTATGAGTATTTTTATGACCCTTACGATGTTGTGTTTAACAGTCAGGTTAATGAATTTGTAGAAAAATATAAGGAAAAAACTTGGTTGTCGTGGAATTACAAAGATAACGTCGCATACAAATATTTTATAGAGTAGTTTTTTTCTTTTTCGGGAAAATTACTTCCGCAAAAATCAAGTATAAAAGTACGAAAACAGCCAGAAATGCTGACGGCAAAGCACTTCTTTCACCAAAAACAGTCAATGCGGTTGAGGCTGCAAATCCGGAGCTTTTGATTGTTAATATCAGGTTTTGTGAAATTCTTAATTTAAGGCGTATTTTTTTTCTTAAAATAAATTCGTAAAGCACACCAAGAACAAACATTGCAACAATCAAAACAGCTGAAATTTTCAGTAACATCTCGGTATCATTAAAAATTGCCTGTTTGTTTAACCCGACAACCGTATAAACTATTAGCGCAAAACCCCAGTTCACTACTTTTCCTCTGATTTTTTCAACAAAAGGCTTGATTTTTTTGAACAATAATAGTCTTGAAAGTAAAATCGGGATTAGTATTACTTCGATTGTAACTCTTATCAGCTCAAATATTTCGATATCTGCTCCTTTTACAAACAAACTGATGATAAGCGGTGTGGCTAAGATAGATAATAAATAAACTCCCAAAACACCAATCAAAGAATAATTCAAATTTCCTTTGTAAATAAACGTGAAAGGAATAACTGCAACGCCTGGAGGTGTAGCGGCGATTATTACAAAACCCCAGAAAATTTCTTTTTCATCTATCAGAAAATAAGCTGTTGTAAGTAAAACAGCGCCAAAAAGAATAAAATTCAGAAAAAATGAATATAATGTGGTTTTTGCGAATATTTTGAATTCTTTTAATAGTTTGAAATTGAATGAAGTAGCAGAAAAAATCATTATAACCGCCAAAAAATAGAGGGTAAAAGGTTTTAAATATTCTACTCCTTTGCTGAAAGACAAACCCATAACCATTGATAAAATCAAAAGAGTATTTCTGTTATTCAGAATTTTAATCATTTTTTTCGGCAAAAATATTAAATATCGGGATATAATTAGAGATTAATAGAATTTTACAGCGTTAACCCGCATTATTCATAAATAATGCTGGCTGCCTGTCCCGCCTTTGCGGGAATTTAGAATAACTAACAAATTTGGGGTTTTGCAAACGTCCAAATTTGAGTTATTCTAAATCGGGGTTTCCTGAATTGCAACCCGCTAATCAACCCGCATTCATAAAAATTTTTACAATTTTTATGAATAATTCAGGTTAATATGATTGGGATATTGTACGCTTTAATTATTAGTTTATCAATCATATACTCTTTTTAAAATTCTTGTTGCCAAAAAAGTTAACCAACGTGATGGTTGTTTTTTCTGTCCAAAATCAAAATCTATCCATGATTTCCAGATGCTTTCTGATGTATATTTGCTTTGAATATCTTGTTTAGATTTAAGCAATTCGACCATCTGTAAAACAATCGTATTGGTTCGTAAGTGTTTGAATTGAGTTAAAACATCTAAAACGTGTAAAATATCATACCAAATAAATGGTGCTTTTAATTTTCTAAAATCCGTTCCTGCATAAAACATATATGGGTGTTTTATTAAACTGTTTTCCCACAAATCTAATTGACAGTCAATTGCAATATTACATTCTTTGGAATATTTATCTGGCAAACAAGAAAATATTTTTAACATTAATAAATTTGAATAAGGACAAGGGTCTGTTTTTTTCCCGGGTCCTCTAAATTTTCCAAGTTCTTTTGAAACTTTACACGGATATCCGTTTTCAGAAATTAAATTAACAAGAAAATATACGGATTTTTCAATTTGATGATGTTTTTGTAATCCGAATTTAATCAATGAATAAAGAATTAATGGAGCATCACATAAAGCCCAAGCCAATTGATTTTGACCTGTTCCGCCAAAATGTTTTGGAATATTCATTGTAACTAAAAAGGCACCTTCGTCTGATTGATGTTGTAAAATTATATCAGTTATTCTTTTTATCGGTTCATCGTTAATATTCAAACCAATATCGGCTAAAAATGACAATTTATGAATTGGATGTTCGGCTGATTTATGACTATTAATTGGTTTTAAATGTAAGTCAAATGATTGATTAATGATATTTTGTATTTGCTGATTTTCCAATATTTGCAATTTACTTTCCAAAACGTCTTTGTCGTTTTCCGAAAGTCCTAATAAATCAATCCGGGTTCTATATTTTACCCAAGGTTCGCCTTCTAGTAACCAATTTATTAAATTATCCATTTTTATTCATTTTTTATCAGTTTTTTACGAGAATGTCTTTGTTTTCGCTTGCATTTCGGCACAATGTTGATTGAAAGTGATTTCGTTTCATTTAGGGCTACTCACAATGTTTCAATGCCTGTGAGATAAACGCCAATATGTGTGTCCGAAATGTTTGAACAAAGTTCAAAAATTTGAACACCCGCCGCAAAGG
>DYKL01000157.1 GCA_020722645.1 Acetofilamentum sp.
GAATGAAAATAATTACAAATCAACGACTTACAAAATTATTTACACATGAAAAGAAACTTGTTTTTATTAGGACTTTTAGTTTTTATGTTTGTTTTTGCATCATGTAAGCAAGAAAAAACAGAAAAAGAAAATGAAGAAAAAGAAAACACAGAAGAAGTTGTAACAGACCAAAATGAAAATTCAGATGATGGTAAAACCAGTGATGGCATAAAAAAATATGACATTAAATCAGGTGTTATAACACAAAAAAGTGAAGTAATGGGAATGATTCAGGATATTGTTATTACTTTTGATGATTATGGTGCTAAAGAAGTTACTGATGTTTATAATGATTTTATGGGTGTTAAAAATCATTCAAGAACTTTAGTTGTTGATGGATATATGTACAGTTTAGCAATGGGCGAAAAAACCGGTACAAAAATGAAAATAATGGGAACAAATACCGGAAGTAGCTACGATTTTAAAAATATGAGTGAAGAAATGAAAGAAGATATGAACATTAAAGTAGTTGGAAAAGAAACTTTTTTGGGAAAAGAATGCGAAAAAATTACTATGGATTATGTTGATATGAGTACAAGCGGTACTTTTTTGATATGGAACGGAATTGCACTTAAATCAGATGTTATAGCAATGGGTATGCAGGTTGTCATTGAAACTGTTAGTATTGATGAAAATGCTAAAATTGACGAAACACTTTTTGAAATACCTGCTGATTTTCAAATAACTGAAATGTAATCTAAAAATATAAAGGCTGTCAAATTTTTTTAGACAGCCTTTTTTGATTTTTATTTATCAGTTGCAAAAATTTATAACTTTACGCTACTAATTGGCTGATTTATAATGTTTTCTGACTGCAAATTACTTTTTCCGAAACAGATTGAGTTATTGTAATAAATCTTTACAAAAGATAGATTACAAAGACAAATTGTCTTTTGCGAGGTATTCTATGTGTTTTTATCATTCAAACAGTCATATTGGAAATATCTTGCTTGAACTGAAAGTTGATTGTAAATATTACATTAACAAAGTGCAATTAATTGTACAATGTGATTTTATCCACAAATTATTGTTAATGCAAACAAGTTGCTTTCAGCAGGACAATTGGTTGTGCTTTGATCCCACAGTCAGTTTCACGACTTTTTTAATACGATTTAAAAACTTTTCAAATCACTAAAAGTTTTCGGACAATAGTAACTGCAAATCCGAAAAAACGAAGTAAAATATATAATTTTATAAAATTTATTCTTTATTTATCACTTTCCACAAAATATCTTTCAGATTTTCTAAACCTTTTGCAGTAACTGAAGAAATTAAGGCAACAGGAGTATCAATTTTCAGATTTTTCATTGCCTTTTTCAATGATTTTTCATCAATTAAATCAATTTTTGAAATTGCAAGAACCCTGCGTTTGTCCAATAATTCAGGGTTGAATTTTTTGAGTTCATTAAGCAAAATTTCAAAATCTTTTTTAATATTTTCTGAATCTGCTGGAACCATAAAAAGTAAAACCGAATTTCGTTCAATATGCCTTAAAAATCTTAATCCCAAACCTTTGCCATCAGATGCTCCTTCTATAATACCCGGTATATCTGCAATTATGAACGATTGGTAATCTCTGTATTTTACAATTCCAAGATTTGGTGTTAATGTTGTAAAAGGGTAATCAGCAATTTTCGGCTTAGCTGCACTTAAAACCGACAAAAGTGTTGATTTCCCTGCATTCGGAAAACCTACCAATCCAACATCAGCCAAAAGCTTTAATTCAAGGATAAAGGTGGCTTCTTTGCCGCTTTCACCGGGCTGTGCATATATTGGTGTTTGATGTGTCGATGATTTGAAATGTGTATTTCCTAAACCACCTCTGCCACCCTCCAAAAGAACCTTTATTTCATGGTCTTGTGTTATTTCAAGAACTACTTCGTTTGTTTCTGCGTTTTTGACTACAGTACCTAATGGTACGTCAATTATGACATCTTGACCATTTAAACCTGTTTTATTTCCTGACGTTCCTGGCTTGCCGTGTTCTGCTTTGAAATGTCTCTGGTATTTAAAATGCAGTAATGTCCACATACTTTGTTTGCCTCTTAAGTATATATGACCTCCTCTGCCTCCGTCTCCACCGTCAGGTCCTCCTTTGGGAATGTATTTTTCTCTTCTTAAATGTGCCGAACCGGCGCCTCCTTTTCCTGAAAAACAATAAATTTTAACGTAATCTATAAAGTTTGATTCTGCCATTTTGTAATAATTTTATTTGGGATTAATTCAGTCAAATTCAAAAAATTAATCGGATTTTCAACAGATATTTTTTGCATAATTTCTTCGCCAATATTTTTAATAAATTTAGCTCTCATATCCTTATATTTTCCTTCAATTGTTACCATATAAAAATCAGTACCAAATAAAGTTCTTTCTCTTACAAAATTATTAAGTTTAAATAACTCTATAAATTTGTTGTGCATTTCGGGTATATGAATGATGTATGATACGTCAGAATAGACATTTGGATATTTTTCCATAAGTTTTATCGTTGCAAAAGTCCATTCTTTGTCGTTTCTTGTTTTTTTGTCCCATTCGCTGTCGCCTCCAAAATGAGCAAGATTCAGTCTTAAATTAGGAAATTTTTTCAAAACCGGTTCCCAGTGTGCAGGATTATTAAAAAATTTTTCATATTGCTTTTTGAAGTAGAAATTTTTCTTTTCGCGATGATATTCTAAATCTTGGTTTTCATTTATTACGTAGTAATTCAGATTTAATTTGTTTTTGCTTGTATGAACAGTACCAGAGCCTGAATGTGCTGTAACAGGAATATTATAATGTTCACAAACTTCAAATATTTTCATTAAAGAAGAATTTGACGGCAAATATCCAAGTGAAGGATAAATTTTCACACCGAAAAAATTATATTTTTCAGAAAAGGCTTTTTCGAAAATTTCCAAATGATTCTTATTATTTGGGTCTATTGCCACAAAAGGTAAAATAATAGCAGGGTACTTGTCTCGAACAGCTTTCATTTCATCTAATTGCTGAAACATATTTTTGTTGATAGAACCGTCGATGCCTGTACCCAAATCCATCATTAATGTACAGAAAATTGTATTTTTGGGAGTTTCTTTTATCAGAAATTTTGCTATTTCCATCATTGAATTTTTTTTGATAAAATCAATGAAATAGGCATAATTTGATAATTTATCGTCATCATCAAGACTTATCAAGTCGAGCATTGACTCCAGCTGCATAAGAAAATCCACATTTACCAAAAAAGGAATCCTGATTCCGAAATATTTATCAGGAATATAATCCTTATTAAAAATATGTGTGTGTACGTCGAACTTAAAATTTCCCTTATTTAACAAGGTTTTCATCTCGAAAGTTACTCTTTCGTCAGAGCCTAATTTGAGTTGTTCATTAAATTTGAGCATAATTTTTGCTTTTAGCAAATATAAAAACTTATTTTATTTTTCAAAAATTGAAATTATTTTAAAAAAAATTTCGTTACAATCAATTTTTTTGTTTTTTTTGTAAAAATATATTTAGATATGTTAGAACCTTTAAAAATACACGCCAAAAATTTTTTGCCTTTTGTTCATTTAGATAAAGAAAAATCAATTTTTAAAATCGAAGGCAAATCAATACCAGAAGACAGCTCTGAATTTTATTCAAGAGTTTTCAAGTGGTTAAAAGAATACTCGCTTAATCCGAATCAAGAAACAAGGCTTTCTTTAAGACTTGATTATTATAATTCTTCGTCAGCAAGAGAAATTGCAAATGTAATAAAGTTTTTTGATGAATTATATCAAAAAGGACATAAAGTTATTATTGAGTGGCTCTATAACCCTGACGATGACGTAATGAAAGAAAATGGCGAAGATTTTAGTATTTTATTTTCTGTCCCGATAGAAATAAAACCAATAAATGTTTAGTAATTAAGAAAAATATAAATAATAAATTTATGTACGGAGATTTTAAAATTTTTTTACAAAAAGAACTAAATTCAATTAAAGAAGCAGGTTTATATAAACAGGAAAGAATTATCGGTTCTCCTCAGGGTGCCGTAATTAAACTGAAAAGTGGAGATGAAGTTCTGAATTTTTGTTCAAATAACTATTTAGGATTATCATCACACCCAAAAGTAATAGAAGCAGCTCAGAATGCATTAGCAGAACGTGGTTACGGTATGTCTTCCGTCAGATTTATCTGTGGTACACAAGACATTCACAGGCAATTGGAACAAAAAATTGCCAAGTTTTTCGGAATGGAAGATACTATCTTATACGCTGCTGCATTTGATGCCAATGGCGGTGTGTTTGAGCCTCTTATGCTAGAAGAAGATGCTGTTATTTCAGACCAGTTGAATCACGCATCTATTATTGACGGTGTCAGACTTTGTAAAGCACAAAGATTCCGATACAAACACGCTGATATGGAAGACCTTGAAGTTCAGCTCAAAGAAGCTCAAAAATGCAGATTCAGATTGATTGTTACTGATGGTGTTTTTTCTATGGATGGCGATATTGCAAAACTGCCTCAGATTTGCGATTTAGCTGAAAAATACAACTCTCTGGTTATGGTTGATGACAGCCACGCATCAGGTTTTATCGGAAAAACAGGTCGCGGAACTCACGAATATCATAAAGTTATGAGCCGTGTAGATATTATTTCTAGTACTCTCGGAAAAGCTCTCGGTGGTGCAATGGGTGGTTTTATTACTGCAAAACAAGAAGTAGTAGATTTACTCAGACAACGTTCCAGACCATATTTGTTCTCAAATTCATTGTCTCCTGCTATTGTTGGTGCAGCCTTGCAGGTTTTTAATATGTTGTCCGAAACGACCGAATTGAGAGATAAATTAATGTGGAATACAGAATATTTTAAAGAAAAAATCCAAAAATTAGGTTTCGACATAAAACCATCTCAATCTGCAATTGTCGCAATTATGCTTTACGATGCAAAATTGTCTCAAGATATGGCTGCTCAACTATTAAAAGAAGGTATTTATGTTACCGGTTTTTATTATCCGGTAGTCCCGAAAGGAGAAGCCAGAATCAGAGTTCAGCTTTCAGCCGCTCACGAAAAAGAACATATTGATAAAGCTGTTTCTGCTTTTGAGAAAATTGGCAGAAATTTAGGCGTTATAAAATAAATAAAAAAGTAGTTTTTCATCTTTATATGGCAGTCTGATTTATTAGACTGCCTTTTTTTACAAAAATATCAGTTAATATGTTTGTTGATACACATACTCACTTATACCTTGAACAATTTGACAAGGACAGAGAAATCGTTATAAAAAGAGCAATTGACAATAACGTTAAAAAAATGTTTCTTCCAAATGTTGATAGTTCAACTATTGAAAGACTAAAAGAAACAACCAGTCTCTATAAAAACAATTGTTTTCCTTTAATGGGTTTGCACCCGAGTTCTGTTGATGAAAATTATCAAACCGAACTTGAAATTATTGAAACCGAACTTAAATCCGGAAAATATTACGGAGTTGGAGAGATTGGAATTGATTTGTACTGGGAAAAGAATAAAAATTTTTTAAATGAACAAAAAGATACTTTTATCAGACAAATAAGGATAGCCAAAGAACTGAAACTGCCTGTTGTTATACACGTCAGAAAAGCATTTAATGACATCTTCAATATTTTAGATAAAGAAAATGATTACAATTTGACCGGAATTTTCCATTGTTTTTCAGGTAATAATAACGAGGCAGAAAAAATTATATCTTATGGTGATTTTAAATTAGGTATTGGTGGCGTTTTAACATACAAAAATTCAAAATTACCTGAGATTTTGAAAAATATAGCATTAAAGTATATTGTGCTTGAAACAGATTCACCTTTTTTACCACCTGTCCCTCACCGAGGCGAACGCAACGAAAGTTCATACATCGTTTATGTTGCAGATGTTTTGGCTAAGGTTTATAATATCAGTTTGAACGAAATTGAAAAAATAACAACAGAAAACGCTGCTGAAATATTTCATTTTTAAGTGTTTTCGGTTAAGTTAAAAATACTTTATGTTAAAAAAAATTAAATATTTCATGTAATTATTTTGATATATATTTTTTTTTTATTTTTGTCTAAAAATTTTTAATATGGAAAATTTAAAACATCTTTTGTCAAAGAAAATAGATGAACATCGTCCAAGAACAACAAGATTATTAAAAGAATTTGGCGATGTAGTAATGGATAAAGTAACAATAGGTCAAGCAATTGGCGGAATGAGAAGTGTGAAAATCCTTGTAACTGATATTTCTTATCTCGACCCCGAAGAAGGTATTAGATACAGAGGGAAAACATTACCGGAAGTTTTTAATCTTATGCCTAAACCTAAGGGAAAGGATTATCCCTATGTCGAAGGATTATGGTATTTCCTTTTAACCGGTGAAATACCTTCTGAAAGTGAGGTTTTGAGTCTAGTTGAAGAATTTAAAAAAAGACGAGCAATTCCAAAGTATGTAAAAGATGTTTTACATGCAGCACCAAAAGATTTACATCCAATGTCTTTATTGTCTATAGCAGTATTAGCTATGCAAAAAGAGTCAAAATTTGTCAAATTCTATAACGAAGGATACGACAAAAATACCTCTTGGGAATATATGTTTGAAGATGCAACCAATATAATTTCAAAATTGCCCGGCATTGCAGCTTATATTTACAGAATGAAATACAAAAATAATAAGCATTTTGAAGATAATAATGATTTGGATATGGCAGGAAATTTTGCTCATTTAATGGGAATTCCTGAACCTTATGATGATGTTTCAAGAATGTATTTTATTGTTCACGCAGACCACGAAAGCGGAAATGTTTCGGCACATTCTACTCATCTGATAGCTTCGGCATTGTCTGATGCTTATTATTCAATTTCAGGGATGCTAAACGGACTTGCAGGTCCTTTACACGGCTTGGCAAATCAAGAAGTATTAAGATGGATACAAGATGTCAAAGAAAAAATGGGCAATAAAGTTCCTTCGGTAGATGAAATGAAAAAATTTGTTTGGGATACTTTAAATTCCGGCAGCGTTATTCCGGGCTACGGACATGCAGTACTTCGCAAAACCGACCCAAGATATACAGTTCAGCGTAATTTTTGTTTAAAACATTTACCAAATGATGAACTTTTTAAATATGTGGACATACTATATCAGGTTGTGCCGGATATTTTGAGAGAACAAGGCAAAGCTAAAAATCCATGGCCTAACGTTGATGCTCAATCAGGTGTAATTCAATGGTATTACGGCGTTACAGAATATGATTTTTATACTGTTATGTTCGGAGTGGGCAGGGCAATAGGGACATTAGCTAATATTACATGGGACAGAGCATTGGGTTATCCAATCGAAAGACCTAAATCTTTAACAACTGAAATGGTAGAGAAAATTGCCGGAATTAAGTAAACACGATTTTTTTTATTTACCACTTAGGCACTAAGGGACACTAAGTTTTTAATTTATTTTGGCTCTTTTCTTAAAAAATGTGGGTAGATATTCTATTTATAGCATTATATCCGTTTGATTGCTTGAAAGCGGTCTTACGGATTTTTACCCTACAAATGTTTAACACCTTTGATGTTCTTGGCTTTTATTAAATCCACCAACAATTTCTCATATAAGAGCCTTTATTTTTAATCACTAAGGCACTAAGAACCACTAAGTTTTTTATGCATTGTTAATTTAGTATAGTTTTTTATATCTTTGCAAAATTGTTGAATTTAAATTTATCAAAATGAATCAATGTC
>DYKL01000158.1 GCA_020722645.1 Acetofilamentum sp.
TTAACTATGCACTATTAACTATGCACTATTAACTATGCACTATTAACTATGCACTGATTAAAAGTATCCTTCTTTTTTTCTGTCTTCCATAGCAGTTTCTGAGCGTTTATCATCGAAACGGTTGCCTCTTTCAGTTGTTCTGGTAACAGCAATTTCGAGAACAATATCTTCGACGGTATGAGCTTCTGAAAGTACAAGACCGGTATTTGTAATATCTCCGATAGTTCTGCAACGTACATCTAATTCTTCGATTTTTTCAGTGGGTTTTAGTTTCATAAATGAAGCAGGATAAAGATAAACACCGTCGCGGTTAAATACTTTTCGCTTGTGAGTGAAGTAAAGGCTTGGAATTTCGATATTTTCCTGCCAAATATAAAGCCAAACGTCAAGTTCAGTCCAGTTGCTGAGCGGAAAAACACGGAAATGTTCGCCCATTTGTTTACGACCGTTAAATAAGTTCCAAAGCTCGGGACGTTGGTTTTTCGGGTCCCATTGACCAAATTCATCTCTGTGAGAAAAGAAGCGTTCTTTTGCTCTGGCTTTTTCTTCGTCTCTTCTACCGCCACCGATTGCAGCATCAATTTTGTTGCTTTCGATAGATTCAAGCAGAGTAACGGTTTGAATTACATTTCGACTTGCATTGTAGCCGGTTTCATCAGTAGCTCGACCATTGTCGATTGTTTTCTGAACAGAGCCGACAAGTAGCTCGACACCGTTTTTTTTAATTAAATCGTCTCTAAATTCTATTGTCTCATCAAAATTATGACCTGTATCTATGTGTAACAAAGGGAAAGGTACTTTTGATGGATAAAATGCCTTTTTGGCAAGATGGAACATCACAATAGAATCTTTGCCGCCTGAAAAAAGTAATGCAGGTCTTTGAAACTGGGCAGCAACTTCTCTCATAATAAACATAGATTCAGCTTCTAATTCTCGTAAATGGTTTAATCCTAATTCTTTCATATTGTAGTTATAAAGTTCGTAAAGTCTATAGAGACGTTGCATGCAACGTCTGTACCGTTTGTAAAGTTATTAAATTTTAAAAAGTTACAGAGTTTTTTTTAATTGCTTAATACTAAGAATTAAGAGTTAAAAAATGATGTTGAATATCAACTTGTTCTGTATATATTTGCAATCAGGTGAAAACACTTGATTGAGGCAATTTGCCTCTGGCAGGTGTTTTCCACCTGCCAGTAGAATTTCAACTCTTAATTCGCATTAATATTTAAAACGAAGTTTTAAAATAAGTTTGCAAAAATAAAAAATATTATTTAAGGTGCAAACCGCATTCTTTTTTTGAGTTGTCTTCCCACCACCATCTTCCGGCTCTAATGTCTTCCCCTTCTTTTACGGCACGAGTGCAAGGTTCGCAACCAATACTCAGAAACCCTTTGTCCTGAAGTACATTATAAGGCACATTGTTATTTTTAATGTATTCTTTCACCTCTTCAAATGTCCAGTCTATAAGTGGATTGAACTTAACCAGATTATATTCGTTGTTGAATTCAACTGCATGCAGGTTTGTTCTTGTTTCAGCCTGACCGGCTCTGAGACCTGTAATCCAACACTTTTTGTTCTTCAATGCCCTTTTAAGCGGTTCAACTTTTCTTATATTACAACATTCTTTCCTGTTTTCGACAGATTCATAAAAACTCATTGGTCCCTTTTTACTAACGAGTTCTTCAACTAGTTGATAATCAGGGAAAAATATTTTAATTTGTTTTTTGTATTTATTGATGGTTTTGTTAAGTGTTTTGTAAGTTTCTTCAAAATGTCTGCCTGTATCAATTGTAAATATTTCTATATTGATATTGTTAGAAAAAATTGCATCTGTGATAACTTGGTCTTCAAACTGAAAACTAGTTGAAAAAACTATGCTTCCGTTAAATTTTTCAGCAAAAAATTTTAATTGTTCAACAATGTTTTTTCCGTTAATTTCTGAAATTATTTCGTTAATCATATTTTATTTTTAATGCGTTTTAAAAAAACTTTTAAATCGTTGAAATTTAATTTTACTTTGATTTGGTTTGTTTGCAAGCAAGTAATTTTTATGCCGTCAGGGTCGGTTATTTCGATAAATTTTTGGGCTGAAGGATACTCGAAAAGATTACCTAATTCAATATAGTTACCAATAATATCACGATTGTCTACAGTATAAAAACCAAATCTGTATGGATTTATTACATTTGCTTGTTCGATTTTAAAATGCTCTTTATCAATAACTTGTATAAGTTCAATTTGATTGCTGCCGAAATATTTTGAAAAAACGTCATCAGAAGCTTTGGACTGCTGAATAACAACCCTTTCATACTCGTTTTCGCCTCCTTCTATACCTTCGAAATCTTCAAATTGTTGTTTTTGGTGAATAATAACTTTATCATAACCCAATACTTTTTTGTAAAATTCTATTGATTTATCAATATCTTTTACGCCAATAATCAAGCCGTAAACTCCGGCATTTTTCCTTTCGAAATGAGCAAAAAAATTAGAATTATCTTCGATAATCTGAAACAACAAATCCTGAGCAACTATGTGAAAATGTTTATGAAACAGAGGTCTAACCAGTATATTGGAAATTCCTCTTAAATTTTTATCGCGATATGAAGCATAACTTTTAGTCAGTTTACGTGTTTTGATTTTAATTCCAATTAGACCGAGTTGTAACAGATTTGGAAACGGATTAGTGAATTTATTTGAATCAAGTTCCACAAACTGAAGAGATGCACCACCTTCGTCGCTAAATAGTTCAATTGTGTCGTGGGTTTCGTTTTTGTTTGAATTTTCGTTTTTGGTAATATCAATAAAATCATCTTTTTTTAAATCGAAAAGATTTTTAAAATAATTGACAATATAATCCAAATCATCAACTTTAATGCTTACATATTTCAAAACAGGAGCAAAATCCATAAAACATTTTTACAAAAATAAAAATTTTTTGGTTTTTCCGAAAAAAACATTTTGAATTCTGATTGCAAAATAAATTATTTTTGCAAAATAAATAAGAAAAAATGAGAATAATCGGAGGTTCGCATAAAGGCAGGACAATTAAAATGTTGAGTTCATTCAACGATCGTCCAACAACTGATTTTGCAAAAGAATCATTGTTCAATATTTTGAATAATTATTATTATTTTGAAGATATTCAAGTGCTTGATTTATTCTGTGGTTCGGGTGGAATAAGTTTTGAATTTCTGTCAAGAGGCTCAAAAAATGTTACTGCGGTTGATATGAATAAAAAATATTTAGATTTTGTTCAAAATCAAAGCAAAGAAATTTTTCGGGACCAAAATTTAATTACAATTCAGGCAGATGTATTTGAATTTGTAAAAAATCACAAACTTGACTATGATGTTATTTTTGCAGACCCACCTTATAAACTCGAAAATGTAGATAAAATACCGAATTTGATTTTTTTGAACGAAAGTTTAAAACAAGACACATTATTTATATTAGAGCATTCAAAATATTACAATTTTGATGAATTTGAGCATTTTAAAAAGCAAAAAAATTATGGTAACGTATATTTTTCTTTTTTTTGCAAAAGTGATTTTTTATAGAATTTTAGGTCTTGGTTTAAAATCGTTGAAATTTCAGGTGTGGACACCTGAAGCATCTGTAATACAAGCTTTTGTCGGTTCCCCACAGGCAAATCAAGAGGGTTAAACCAATATCGAATTTTACAATGTTAATAATTTGAAAATATTGAATTTTAACACGCATTATTCATAAATAATGCTGGCTGCCTGTCCCGACTTGACGGGAATTTAGAATAACTAACAAATTTGGGGTTTTGCAAACTCCCAAATTTGAGTTATTCTAATAAGCCTGTCCCGATTTATCGGGAGGGTTTCCTGAATTGCAACCCTCTAATCAACCCGCATTCATAAAAATTTTAATTATTTTTATAAATAATTCAGGTTAAATATAAATTGAGGATTTTAAAGGTCAGTATATTTGGAAATTATTTCAAGAATTGACTTTTTATCAATTGGTTTAACGAGATATTCGTCAAAAATATCAATAAAATCGTTTATTTGGTTATCAAGAGCATAAGCAGTAACAGCAATTATTTTCAAGTCGGGTTTTTGCTGTTTAATAATTTTTGATGCTTCATATCCGTCCATAACCGGCATTTTAATATCAATCAGAACCAGAGAAATATTGTCATATTTTAAACAAATTTCAACAGCATCTTTTCCATTTTTTGCGTGAAGTAATTTATAATTGTCTTTTAGGATTTCTTCCAAGAATAAAAAGTTAAATTCCTGATCTTCAGCTATTAAAATTGTTTTTTTATCAGAAATTGGGTTTATAATTTCATCAGAATTATTTTCATCAATAATTGGATTGTAGGGTATTGTAAATAAGAATTTTGCACCTTTTTCAGGTTCAGATTCTACCCAAATTTCACCGCCGAGTAATTCAACAAAACCTTTTGAAATAGCCAAACCGAGCCCTGTTCCTCCAAAATTCATCTGAATGGTTTTATCGGCTTGTCTGAAACGTTCAAAAATTGCTTGATGATGCTCTTTTTTTATTCCAATACCGGTATCTTTTACAAAAAATTCCAAGAAATCGTTTTTTAATCTATATCCAAATTCAATTGACCCAATGCTTGTAAATTTAACCGCATTTGAAAGTAAATTTGTAATAATTTGAGTTAATTTTGTTTTGTCAGTATAAATTTCCGCTTTATTATCAGACAGTTCACGATTCAGATATAAAGAAATGTTTTTGTTTAAAAGTTGTTGTTTATAAATGGCTTGCAGTTCAACAAGAATGTTGTTGACATTGATCTTTTCGATTCTTGCTTTTTCTTGTTTCGTTTCAACGGCAGATATTGTAAGAATATCATTAATAATCGAAAGAAGCTGATTGCTGCTGTTTTGAATAATTGAAGCGTAACCGGCTATTTTGTCGTGTTGAGTTTCAGGGTCTGATAAAAAGCCGGCAAAACCCATAATTGCATTAATAGGAGTTCTGATTTCATGAGATAAATTCTGAAGAAAAGCACTTTTAAGCATATTACTTTCTTCTGCTTTTTCTTTGGCAGTTTTAAGTTCTTCGTTGATTTTGGTTAGCTCTTCGTTTAGTGCTTCGTATTCATCGTTTTTTAACTTTAGATTGTATTCGCTTTTTTCAGCTCTGTTTTTAGCTTTGATAATCTCTAATTCAGCATTTTTTTTGTCATTAATATCTGTATGCGTACCGATCATTCGCAAGGGATTGCCATTTTCGTCTCTTTTTACAATTTTCCCTCGTCCTCTAATCCACATATAAATACCTTCTTTTCGGCGAAATCTATATTCTATGTCGAACACTTTTGTAATTCCTGAAAAATGGTCATTAGCAGATTTAAGAACATGTTCAACATCGTCGGGGTGAAGGTGTTTTGTGAATTCGTCGAATTTTCCTTCAAATTCATTAGGTTCATAACCAGCCATTGTATAATACCTTTCGTCAAAATAAACCTTATTTGATGATATGTCCCAGTCCCATAACCCATCATTAATAGCACCCATAACTGTATCATATCTTTCCTGACTGATGCGAAGTTTCTCTATATTTTTTTTCCTTTCTGTAATGTCAGTATGAATTCCAACAAGTGCGTTTATTTCTCCTTTTTCGTTAAAATTGGCGTAGGCTCTTAAAGCAATGTCTTTGATAATTCCGTCTTTTGTAATCATTTTGACTTCACCTTTCCAATTTTCACCTTTTTTAATAGTTTCAAAAACTTGTTTTGCAATTTCCTGATCTAAATATACTTTTTTTGGGTCAGAAAACCCCAAATTACCAAATAAATCAACAAATGCCTTGTTTTGATAATAATGCATTCCTTCAGGTGTTGCCATTCCTATTGCTACTGTTGAATTTTCTAGTGATTCTTTAAAAATTTTGAGTTCTTTTTCAGTATTTTTCAGTTTAGAAATATCAGTAACAAAACCTTCTAAGGTTATTAAATTTCCTGATTTATCATAAACACCCTGTCCTTTTTCCCACACCCATTTTATTTGTTTTGATTTATCTATAATTCTGTATTGAAGTTCAAAAGTTGTTTTGTTTATAATTGAATTCTGAACTGTGTCCCAAACGTACTTTTGGTCATCTGAAAAAATTATATTACCATAGGAAGGATTATTTGACAAAAGTTCATTGTTTGAAAATCCGGTTAAATTAATACAGCCATCACTAACAAATAACATATCCCAAGTTGGAATATTCAGGCATTTGTAAGCCATTCCGGGCAGATTTGACATTAGTGTTGATAATTGTCTTTCTCTTTCTTTTAATTTGTCGTCAATAATTTTTTTTTCAGTAATATCTCTACCTACTCCTATAATTTCATTTATTTTGTTTTCACTATCAATTACAGATGTTACAACCCAAGCTATACACTTAACTCCTTTTGTGGTATTTATTTTAAGTTCTATATACGTATTTAACTTATTTTTATATAGCTTTTCAATTTTTTTTCTGATTAAAACCAAATCATCTTCAAAAATATACTCAGAAATTTCTTTCCCGATTAATTCGGATTCATTTTTATTGATGATTTTACAAAAAGAAGGACTTGCAAATAAAAATTTTCCTTTTGTATCAACTTTTACAATTAAATCTGTTTGATTTTCAATAAGTAACTTGTATTTTTTTTCGTTATCTTCTGCTTTTTCTTTTGCGATTTTTAAAGCTTCATTCTGAGATTTATATTCTTCGTTAAGAGTTGAATACTCTTTTATGTGAAAATTTAATTTATTCTCTTTTTCTATAAGGTCTGTAATATCAACCAAAAAACCGTAATAATATTCAATAATACCTGTTTCATTTCTGATTATATTAGTAAAATCAGAAACCCAGATAATTCTGTTATTTTTTGTTATAAGTCTGTAAGGTTTATGACTGAATTTTTTCAAACCGGAAGTGCTGTGGTGATAAACCTCTTCGGCAACTCTCTCTATATCTTCTTTATGTATTAGTTTTGAGTATTTAAAATCGGGTGAATTAATTTCTGAACTTGTATATCCGAGAATATCTTTGACATTATCGCTAACGTATTCAACGGGCCAATCAGGAGCATTTTTCCATTTGAAAATTACAACATTTCCTAGGGTGAAGAGATTTCTGTCAATTTCTAATGTTTTATTAAGATGAATTATTTTTTCTTCTTCTTCTTTTCTCTTTGTAATGTCTCTGTTACTTGCTCTGTATCCAATCAATTTTCCATCTGAATTATAGACTTTCTGGCATAAATGTTCTATCCACTTGATTTTTTTTTCTTTTGTCAGAATTCTGAATTCAATTTTTGCGTCTAAACTTTCATTATGATTTTTTTTAAAAAAATGATTATGAACAATTTTTTTGTCTTCGTCTATAGTTATTTCTTCAATAAAACGGTGATTTTCGTAAAATTTATTTGGTGGATAACCTGTAATTTTTTCGCAGGAAGGAGAAATGTATAATGAATCACCGTTTTCTGAAATTAGTTGTTCAAAGTCGCAACTATAATCGGCAATAGCTTTAAACAAATTTAATTCTTCTTTTAGTTTTTTTATTTCAGTGTTTGGAAAATCAATTTTGCTTAGCGATTCTTTATTTTGATTATTTTCATTATTCATATTTAATAAATTCTACTTTCAACAAAAATAATTAAAATATTTTAATAAAAACAAAAAAAATGATTGCTTATGTTTAACGGAACTTACTTTTAAAAAGCGTGGATTTACAGGGCTTTGCTGCTGATT
>DYKL01000159.1 GCA_020722645.1 Acetofilamentum sp.
AACTTCTAATGCAGCTACATTAACTATTAACGCAGCTACAACAATTACAACTCAACCTACTAATCAAACTACATGTACCGGCGGAGATGTTACTTTCAGTATTATTGCTGAAAATGCAATAGGTTACCAATGGCTAAAAGACGGTGTTGATATTACTGGCGAAACAAATGCTGATTTAATTTTAAATGTTGTTACTGTTGATGATGAAGGAGATTATTCTTGTGTTGTTACAGGTACTTGTAATAATGTAACAAGTCAAGTTGCAACTTTAACAGTTGTATCTGGTGCTGAAATAATTACTCAACCTGTTTCACAAGATATTTGCGAAGCTAATTCTGTAACATTTACTGTTGAAGCTGCCGGTTCTAATTTGACATATCAATGGAGAAAAGACGGAACAGACATTACAGGCGAAACAAACGCTACATTAACTATAAGCAGCGTTTCGACTTCTGACGAAGGTGCATACTCCTGCTATGTGAACAGCGACTGTGGAAATATAACTTCTGATGCAGCAACATTGACCGTTTTACCTCTAACAGAAATTACAACTCAACCGGTTTCTGTTACTGATGCTAATTTAGGCGAAACTGTTGTATTTACTGTTGTTGCAAACGGTTCAAACCTTGCTTATCAATGGTATAAAGATGCATCTGAATTGACCGGAGAAACAACAGATACTTATACAATTATGAGCGTTCAGGAAACCGACGAAGGTAATTATAATGTTGAAGTATCAGGCGATTGTGGAACAGAAATGAGTGAAACAGCTGTATTAACTGTTATTACAGACTTAGAAACTCTTGTAGAATTTGGAATGAAAGTTTACCCCAACCCAAATAATGGTAGATTCACCATTGAATTTGACAAGATTGTTACAAATATGGAAGTTAATATAACAGATGCAAGCGGAAGAATTATTTATTACGGTAATTTAAACAGCAAATTCAATCATATTGATTTGAATGACCATACAGCCGGTGTTTATATTCTTAAACTTTATGATCAAAACACAAGCAAAACCGTAAAAATAATTGTAAGATAAAAAATTATTATATCCAAAGTTGATTCGGATTTTATATTCGATTCAACTTATGTTTTGAAAAAACCGCTTTAAAAAATTTAAAGCGGTTTTTTTTATATACTGAACATTTCGTCAGGTATTCTGGCTATTATTTCTTTGTTTTTATGGTCAGTTTTAATTATTTCAACTGAATTTACAGGGATAAGATAATCTTTTCCACCTTTGAGAACAATAAACAGCGGATTTTTTTTATCATTAACAAATTCTACTATTTCTCCGATTTTTGTGTTTTTTTCGTCAATAAATGAGTAATTTACAACAAAACTACAAAAGTCAGAAATAATATCGTCGATATCTTCTATTTTAGATTTTGGTATAAAAACATTTCTGTTTTTTAATTCGCTCGCCTTTTCAATTGTGTCAACACCTTTGAACTTTATGATTGAGGGATTAATCTCAAAATTGGATAACTCGTAATCAATAAAAAACGGAACCAAATAATTGTCAAATTCGACAAATATTGATTCCGTTTTTTGTTCATCAATAAAAATGTTAATAATTATGCTTAACTGACCTTTATTAGCGTGTGTCTTAAAAATTTTCCCTATTTTATAACAATTTTCAAAAGACAAATCATTTTTAAGGTCAATAAAGTTCATAATGCAAAACCTTATTCTTTTACTTCTTCATTTTTATCTTCGACAATTTCTTCAGATTTTTTTTCTTCAACTATTCCTTCATTTTTAGTTTCTTCGACGATTTCTTCTACTTTTGTTTCTTCAACCACTTCCTCTTTTTTTGTTTCTTCAACTACTTCTTCTTGAACTTCTTCTTCGGATTTTTTAGATTGAGCAGCTAATTTTTCCTGAATTGCTTTTGCTTTTTTTTCGTTAACTTTTTCTTCGTCTTTTAATTTTTTGTCTTTTAAAGATTTTTCATCATTTTTCAGTTTGTCTTTTTTAGCCTGAATGGCTGATTGTTTGTCTTTAAGCCAAACTTGAAAACGTCTGTCTGCTTCACTTTCATCAAAAGCACCTTTTTTCACACCATTTAAAAGATGTTTCATATACAAAACACCTTTATATGATAAAATAGCTTTTGCAGTTTCACTTGGCTGAGCACCTTGCTGTAACCAGTATAATGCTCTATCGAAACTTAATTCAATAGTTGCCGGATTTGTGTTCGGATTGTAAGTTCCTAATTTTTCGATAAATCTGCCATCACGTGGCGCTCTACTATCTGCCGCTACTATTGAAAAAACAGAATAGTGAGTTCTTCCTTTTCTTTGTAATCTAATTTTTACGGGCATAAACTTATTTTTTTGTTATTTTTTAAAAAAGTTCGGCAAAATTAAAACTATTTTATCATTTCACAAATTTTTTTATTTAATTTTTATTCAAATAGTCATTTAAACAAAAGAAATGTATTACAAAATGTTTTAACAGTAAAAAATCAAATTAAAAAAACACAAAATCACAAAACAGTTTTTATATTTAAAAATTTTATACAATCTTTGCAATGAAAATTCGTTTTGAAGACGAAATAAAAATAAAATAAAATTATTAACTTAAAATTATTAATTATGAAAAAATTCAGATTTTTCTTAGGAGCACTTGCAGTGCTAGGTTTTGTTACATTTTTCTCATCTTGTAATCCGGACACTTTGGTTACATTAAATTTTAAAGACAATATTGAAACTGTAAACGCAGAACCGGGTGAAGTTGTAACTATTGTTTACACTTTAACCCCTGATGCTATTAATAACGGAGAATTAGGTCAATTAGTTGTAAAAGACGATGATTTGAATGAAGTTGCTAATGAACAATACAGCGGAACAAGTACTTTAACTGACAGTATTGATTTTACAGTTCCTACTGACGCTGTTGAAGGAGACCAAATTAACTTAACATTCACTGCTACTGACGGTACAAGTGGATTAACAAGTACAAAAACTTTCCAAATTAATGTTGTAATCAATTTACCTGCAATTATTACAGGAACAGGAACTGTTAATTACAATTCTCAAAGCGATACAACTGAATTCGGATGGCAATTAGTTGCTGATGCAAAGGGTGTTACTGTAACACAAGTAAACAGTGATGATGCTGACTTAGTTTTTTTCTTCAATGATACTTATCGTCAACAAATTTTATCACCTGATGCTGAACAAATTATGAATCAAGAAGCATATTCTAATTGGGATTACACTTTGACAGGTAAAAAAACTACAAAAATCCAAGAAGCAACAGAAGCTGATTTTACAGGTGCATCTGACGAAACTGTAAACGCTTTAACTGTTACAAGTGATGTTCACCCTGGCGGTGGCAATGGTGTTGATCATGTTATGGCTAACGAATACTACAAATTTGAATTATCAGACGGTCGTAAAGGTGTTTTCAAAGTTACTGCAAGCAATCCTCCATACACAAAAGCTCCGATTATTGAATCTAATATTACATTAGAATTCAAATGGCAAGAAGAACCAGCTAGTGCTGCTAAATAATCAACCAAAAAAAATCAAAAACTCCTGAAAAACTCAGGAGTTTTTTTTTGCCATAAAATCAATGTAAAAAAACATAAAATCTAAATACCGGTTGAAAAGAATATTAAAAAATTTGAAATTTGAAAATAAAACTATATGATATGAGAAAAAATTCAATTTTCAAAATCATCATAATTTTCTATATTACTGTGTTTTTTAGTTCATGCTTCAGAAAAAATAATAATTACAGCATAGTAACAATTTCTTTTAATGAAAGTGACAGTAAAGCTGAAATTTTAAAAGGTGGTAGTCTATGGATTGTATATACGTTATGCCCTGACAAATACGAAGGAGGGAAAATAGGGTTATTGCGATTGTATGATTCTGAATTTAATGACATTTTTAAAAAATATTATGGTGAAACTGATAAGATTACGGACAGTATATTTTATAAAATACCATCTAATGCAAACCCTGGTGAAACAATTTTTTTATACTTTGATATTTGTGATGCAGTAAGTGGTAACAGAAATACTCGGGAATTCCAAATTGAAGTAATTCGTCCTATACCGGTAATTTTAAATGCAACAGAAACTGTTAATTACAATTCTCAAAGCGATACAACTGAATTCGGATGGCAATTAGTTGCTGATGCAAAGGGTGTTACTGTAACACAAGTAAACAGTGATGATGCTGACTTAGTTTTTTTCTTCAATGATACTTATCGTCAACAAATTTTATCACCTGATGCTGAACAAATTATGAATCAAGAAGCATATTCTAATTGGGATTACACTTTGACAGGTAAAAAAACCACCAAAATTGAAATTGCAACAGAAGCTGATTTTACAGGTGCATCTCCTGAATCAATAAATGATTTAACAGTTGTAAGTGCTGTTCACCCCGGTGGTGGCAATGGTGTTGATCACGTTTTGTCTGGTGAATACTACAAATTTGAATTATCTGATGGTCGTAAAGGAGTTTTCAAAGTTGCTGAAAGTAATCCTCCATACGCAAAAGCTCCGATTATTGCATCTTCTATTACATTAGAATTCAAATGGCAAGAAGAACCAGCTAATTCAGCTAAATAAAATTTTCACATAAAATAACATTCAACAATTTTTTATTTTGTTTAATTTTGTTGTCAAAAAAAGAAAAAAAATGAATAAATTAACATTATTAATTCTGTTGCTTGTTGCATCTTTATTGTTTTCGTGCAAAAGAAAAACTATTGTAGATTTAACTATTGAACCGTCAGACACCAGCGCTACAATTTTAGACACAATCAATATCAAATATACATTAACTCCTGATATAGCAAACAAAGGCAAAATAGGAGACTTTTCAATTACCGTTCAGTCAAGTAACGAAATTCTGTTTGAAACAAATTATTCTTCCTCTGAAACTATAACCGACAGCATAAAATATATCGTTCCGCAAACTTCCTCTGTTGGCGAACAGATTGTACTTGTTTTTAAAGCAATTGACGAAAAAAGTGCCGAAGAAACTATCAGAACAGCAATCATAACTGTTCAAAACCCAGGTGGAGTTATTGTTCAATACTCTGACATTCAGGCATTTTTTAACGCAACAAACATCGAAAGCAATTTTATTTTTGAACTTACTTATGAAGGAGCATATTCCAGAAACGGAAATTTTGCAAACGGTCAATTAGCTTTTATATGGACTGATGCCGGCGGTTACTCAATTGTTTCGCCTGATGCAGCTTGCATTCAGACTGAGTTTTTAGACAATGGAATAAATTACAGTACTGATGATAAACAAAACACAAAAATTCAATCTTATTCCGGAACATGGGAAGACCTTGATGCTACAAGTATAAACGATTTGAATATAACTTCGCAGACTGTTACATCAGGCGGAAACGGTGTTGAAAATCTTCAGGAAGGTGATATTGTCATTTTTGAAACAGAAGAAGGTAAAAAAGGGACTCTTAAAGTCAGAACTTTAGTAAAAGATACTAAATATTTTGCTGCTGATTTTAAATATCAACCCCCTGCACCAATTGAAACTAAATAATACGGCAATTACAAAAAAAATTAAAACAAAAATGCAAAAAACTTTTTTAGGCTTGAGAACGGTTGCTTATTATGTCTGTGACATCAAAAAGGCAAAAGAATGGTATTCAGATATTTTTGAAATTCAACCCTATTTTGACGAACCGTATTACATCGGATTTAATATAGGCGGATTTGAACTTGGACTTCAACCAACAGAAAAAGAAACAACAACAAAAGACAGCGGCGTTATTGCATACTGGGGTGTTGAAAATATTAACGAAGTTTATGAAAAAATGATAGCAAAAGGTGCTGCCGAACACGAAAAACCAACAAATGTGGGTGGTGATTTAATGGTTGCATCTGTTTTTGACCCATGGGGTAACATTATAGGAATTATTTACAATCCTTATTTCAAAATCGAATAAAAATACTTTTTGACTAATTTTTTTTATAATTTCAAATTAACTTCTTATCTTTCCGTCTGAAAAATTAAATTCAAAAATGAAGAGAACGTTAATTTTGTTATCTATTACAATAAGTTTGATTTTTACAGCATGCAAGTATAAGAACAGCAATTTCTCTGACATAAAACAAACAGAAATAACTGATTCATTGATAAAAAAATGCTATCAATTTGTCAGTCAGGACAACGAAATTGCAAAAATTTACTTGAAACAAATTTATAAAAAATCTACCGAAATAAATTACATAAACGGCATAGCAGAATATTTTTATTTATCAGGCAGAATTTTGTATTACGAAGATGACTATCATAATTCTAACTCAAAAATTGACAGTGCTTTATATTATTATACAATACTTAAAAATCCTTTGAAAATTTCAGACGTTTATTTTGCATTATCTAAAAATTATGCCTTTTTATCAGATTTTGAAAAATCTATAGAATTTTGCAATAAATCTTTAAATATAAGAAACGAATTAAACAATAAATGCGGAATTGCCGATTGTTATGTTTTTATGGGTGAAATTCAGAAAGCTCAAGGAAATATTAAAAAATCTTATTATTTTTTTGATAAAGCCATAAAAATCCAAAAAGAAATAAATGATTTTCAAGGACTTGCAAATTCATACAGAAATCTCGGAAATACTTTTGAAATAACGGGTCAAAATGATACTGCCTACAAATATTTCCATAAAGCATTTGAAATAGACCAAAAATATGGTAATATAAGAACTTTAGCAATCAGCAAACATTCTTTGGGTAAAATATCAACAAAAAAAAATCAATTTGATACAGCTTTGACTCTGTTAAACGAAAGTTTATCGCTTTTTGCACAATTAGACGAAAAATACGGACAATCTACTGTTATGATATCAATTGCTGAACTTTACTTCATCAAAAATGATTTTCAAACTGCAAAAAACTTTTATTTCAGAGCTTTTGAAATTGCAAAAAAATGCAATATTTTACATATTCAGCAAAAAATTACCCAAAATTTAGCAGAAATATACAAAAACGAATCGGATATTGATTCTGCATTTTTTTATCTCGAATCTTACATTTCACTTTACACAAAAATATTTAACGAAGAAAAGGAGCAAAAAATTCAGGAAACAGAAGCCAAATTTGAACTTTTTTCAAAAAATCAGGAGATTGAATTGCTCAAACAACAAAATAAACGTTTTAAACAACAAAAAATAATTATTATTCTTATTTCGGCACTTGTTATTTTGTTTATTTCATTTTCTTTATTGTTTCTGATAATGAGGACTAAAAATCTGAGACAAAAAAATATAATATTGAAAAATTTAAAACTTATCGAACAAAAAGAAAAAGAAATTTTAAAAGAAAAAATTGAAAGTCAGAATAAAGAATTAGCTTCCAAATCGTTGATGCTGATTCAAAACAATCAATCTACCGAAACACTTATAAACTCATTGAAAACTATCGAAAAATATATTTTGCCCGAACACAAGCCAAAACTTAAAACAATAATCAAAGACTTAGAAATGTCGGCTAAAAGTAATATTTGGAACGAATTTGAAAAAACTTTTAATAGTGTTCACAATACATTTTTTGACACTCTTTTAAAAATTTGTCCTGATTTATCGCCTGTTGAAATAAAAATTGCAGCATTGCTGAAATTAAATTTATCCTCAAAAGAAATTGCTGCCATTACCTTTAAATCGGAAAGCAGTATAAAAACAACAAGACACAGGCTCAGAAAAAAATTAAACCTTTC
>DYKL01000160.1 GCA_020722645.1 Acetofilamentum sp.
AAACTTTTAATGTTAAAATGGAATGGCGTTTTATCTATACTAAATTAACAATGCCATATTTACATACAACTTTCAGTTCAAGCAAGATATTTCCAATATGACTGTTTGAGTGTAAAAGCCACATACAATTTGCCACATTAGACAATTTGTCTTTGTAATCTATTCCTTAAAAAGATTTGTTACAATAACTCACTCTGTTTCGGACATTAGTAATTTGTAATCCGAAACCTTGTATTGACAATTTGCCGTTAGCCTTCTTATACGCTTTGCGTCATTACGACCACAAGGGACGAAGTGGGAAGTAATCTCAAACTCGAACTGTTTTTTACGAGTCAGCTACTTCGTGCCTACCTATAACAACTTTTTTTAAATAGTTGGTTATTAGTTAGTTGCATGTTTAAGCCGTAACTTTTCCTATAAATACGTAATAGAGGCTTTAATTTGCAACAATATCAGTAAACATAACAAAAATAAACAAGTATTAAATATTACGTAAATACGTAATATTTAATTTTAACTCAAAAAATTTAAGTCAATAAAAATCAATTATGTAGAAAATAATTACGTAAAAAATAGAAAAGTTATGGTTTAAGTCATGAGCAGTTACAAATTTACACAAACTTCATTTTTTTTATTGTTATTCCTATTTTATGCAAAATTTTATATTTTTGCTTCCCACTCGCAATGACGTTTTGCTTCGTGCCTCGCAATGACGTTTTGCTTCGTGCCTCGCAATGACGTTTTGCCTCGCAGAGACGAAAAGGTAGGTGAAAAAAGCAAGTTACAAACTTGCAGTTATTTGAGCATTTAAGACGAAGTCTTAAACGAAATAAAAAGTTTTATATATACTTTTGATTGCAATTTTAAAATGTAAAGTCTTATAATATAGTATTTTATGTTTCGGACAATAATGATTACAAATCCCCAAAAGCTACGCATGTCAATTTATAAATTTAAAAGCGGTTTAGTATACTATTTTATCAACTCAATAACATTGCCGAAAAAAAAGTTCAAAAGCTTTGTTTTTTTGCATATTTTAAGCGAAATATTTGCAATTTTAGGAAATCTGAACATTTTTTGAAGGAAAAGATAACGTTTTTGTTCTTTATGAACTGATTTGTAAACAATTTTATCGTAATTTTTGTTGAATTTGGCTGAAAAATAATTATCAACAAAGCATTTTTTTACTTGCTCGGCAGCAAATCTGCCGCTTCTGATTGCGTTCCCGATACCTTCGCCCAAAAATGGGTCAATCAAAGAGGCAGCATCGCCCAAAAGCAAATATCTATTACCCGACAAAGATTTTTTACTACCTCCAAGCGGCAAACCATAAGATTTTAAATTACCAATTTTTTGAGCATCGGAAAATCTGTCTTTAAATTCAGGTTTGTTTAATATATCCCCAAAAAGTTTTTTAAGATTTATTTTATTTTTGGTAATGTCTTTTGCAAGCAAACCCAATCCTACATTGACTTTTTGGTCTAATGTCGGGAAAATCCAGAAATATCCGGGCAAAGTTTCTTTCAGATAGTATAATTCTAAAGTATTTTGATTTTCAACTTTTATATTTTCGTAAAAAGCCTGAATTGCAACCGAATAATTATTTTTATCAACCTTAGATTGAGATAATTTTCGGTTAAAATTTGAATATGCTCCGTTGGCAACTAATAAAATCTTTGCGTTATAAATTTCATTGTCGTCTGATTTTATCTGATAAAAATCCTTTTTCCGTTCATACTCGACTATCTTAGTATTTTCAAAAAAGCAAATGTTATTACATTTTTTTGTTTCATTGACAAGAAAATTATCAAAATCTAATCTATTGCAAACAAATCCCTTTTTTTGAGATTTTTCTATTGAAAAAACTAAGGAATCATCATTCGGAACTGTAATTTTGATTTTGTCAATAGGCTGTTTATTAGCGAATTGTGAAAAATTTTGATATAATTCGGGAGAAATTTTATTCAACTGATTAACAACATCTAAACTTAAAGCACCACCACAAATTTTATTTCGAGGAAAGGTAGCCTTATCGAAAATCGCAATTTTTAATCCGCTGTTACGCAAAGATAAAGCCGCCGAGCATCCGGAAGGACCCGCACCTACAATTATTACATCAAATTCCTTTGCACTCATAACATTTATCCAAATTTCAACCATTCAGTCTTTCTTTCTGGTTTTTAAGTCTCCCTGCTGAACTTAGTCGAAGCATTGGGGAGATTTATAGGGGCTATACTTTACAAACTTTATAAACATTCAACTTTACAACGGCGAAGCCCTCATGAACTCCACTAAAATAAAATAATAAGTGAATAAACTTTGAACTTACTTGCAATCTCCTTTATACAAGTCCATATATTCAAAAACAATATAGACTGCTTCTTCTTTCATATCATTTTTTAGCTTAGTGTTTTCGCGGACATCATTTGTAGCTTTGTAAACATCACACAAATCGTAATCAAAAGCAAACTGGACTTTGATAAGTGCGTGAATAAGATAGACACTGTACAGATTTTTTTGTGTTTTTCAATAGTCAAATCAGCAATTTCCAATGCTTCCTTAACTTCAAAATAATTGTCCATTGCCTTCAAATATGCAAGGCAAATAAGCTGAATATCAGAGCATTTTTCTTTGTAATTAGAATGTGATATTTTTTTATTATTTTCGCAAATATAATCTAAATAAAGTTCAAAATTATTTTTGCCATTGAAATCCCACGAAATAGCATTAATCACTGCCAATTTATAGACAACATCAACACTTTTGTCTTCGAGATATTTACACATTTTATCATTTAAAATGCCGTTACTTTCACTTGCATATTTGACCATTTCTATGTCTAAATAAGCAGTATAAAAATTTGTGCTTGTTATCGGAGAGTCAGATTTTGCAGAATTAACAAACAATACACTTACAAACAGTACAATAAAAAATCTTATTTTCATAGCTGTAATTTTTTGAATTTTATAAAATAAATCCAAAAACTGTACCTGAAATATTTTTAGAAAAAAATTTAAATGGATAATTCTAGATAATTTTTCTAAACCAAACTCCCGAAAATCAATCCCGAAATAGTAGCCATAACTACCACGAGAGCAACATAAACAGCAGTTTTTTGAGTACCCAAAACACCTTTTATAACAAGCATATTTGGTAACGATAACGAAGGTCCTGCCAGTAACAAAGCCAAAGCAGGTCCTTTGCCCATTCCTGCGGACATAAGTCCTTGCAAAATAGGTACTTCTGTTAAAGTTGCAAAATACATAAAAGCACCGATAATTGATGCAAAAAAGTTAGAAAACAATGAATTACCTCCAACTAAGTTTTCAATCCATTCATTGGGAATAACTCCGGCAATCTTAACTTCATCGTGAGTGGAACCGAGCAGAAAACCGGCAATTACGACACCTATCGCCAAAAGTGGCATAATTTGTTTGGCAAATCCCCAAGTTGAAATAGTCCATTCTTTATTTTCGGGGTTATTTTTGTCTTTCAGAGTAATAATGCTTATTGCTGCAATTGCAAAAATCATTGGCACAAGAGGTGCAATTTTGGTGTTTTCGATAAATTCAAATGATAAATAAGCCGATAATCCGGTTATAATAGCGGAAATCAAAACCCATTGCCATTTGATTTTTAAAATTTTGATTAAAGAGTAGATTAAAAATAAGCCCAAAAATGCTGTAATTAACCATTTATTGCTCCAAATCCAAAACCAGGCACCCGAAGTAATATCTTTATCGGGTTGTCCCCAGTTTGCAAATACCAAAATAACAACTAATGTGAAAAAATGAAACATAGTTTGCCACATTGGTCTGGATTCCGGCGGAGGTTTAATGTTCATTTGCTGTTCTTTTTTGATTTTTTCTTCTTTTCTGTAAATAAAAGACATTAACAAGCCGATAATTACACTAAAAGAAACCGCACCAATTACTCTTGCAAGACCCATTTCAAATCCTAAAATTTTGGCAGTCAGAATAATAGCAAGTATGTTTATTGCCGGACCGGAATATAAAAAAGCAATTGCCGGACCGAGACCAGCTCCACGTTTGTGAATACTTGAAAATAGCGGTAAAATTGTACAACTGCAAACGGCGAGTACTGTTCCTGATATTGCAGCAACCGTATATGCCAACCATTTTTTTGCATTTGCCCCAAAATATTTAATTACAGAGCCTTGACTCACAAAAACTGCAATTATACCGGCAATAAAAAAAGCGGGCAATAAGCATAAAATTACGTGTTCGCGTGCATACCATTTAACTAAATCGAATGTGGCTCTTATAGCTTCTTTAAAAACTGCACTTTCGACAGGTAAAAAAAACGCTGCCAAAAAAACAACTATTATCCAGCCGAGTATCTTAATTTCTTTCTTTGTTTCCATTATTTTTTTAAAACTAATTAACTTTCAACATAATAAATTATTTACTTAAACCCGATTTTTTTCCCTTTATCTGTTCTGAGCATACAGGTACATTGTCCGTGAAGCATTTCTGATGAGTCTGTAATAACTTTGTAACCACCTCGTTCCCAGTCAACAATTCCTCCTGCAAGGTTTCCGATATTATCAAAACCGTTTTTTAAAAGAAATTTTACAGCTTCTTTGCTACGTAAACCAACACTATCGGCAAATATTAAAAATTTGTCTTTTGGTAATTCATTAAAATGTTCATTAAATTCTGAATTTGGCAAAAATATTAAATTTTTAACGCTGAATTGACGTGCTGCCGTCTCATATTCTTCTCTAATGTCAACTAAAACAGCACCATTTTCACAAAGTTCAATTGTTTCGCGAGCCGTAAAATGCAAAATTCCGGCAATTTTCATTCCTTTATTTTTTGAGTCTAGCATCATAATTAATTAGTATATTTTACGCTTTTTTCAAATTTTTAAAATCCGAAAACAATTACAAATCAAACAGTTAAATACATTCAGATTTTTTTTGCCACAAAGACAAGAAGGCACTAATAATAAATTGTTGTTTTCAATACTTTGTGTCTTTGTATCTTCGTGACTAATTCACAATTGTTGCTTTTTAAACAACACTTTTCGAATTTTAAAATCCAAAAACAATTACAAATTAAATAGTTAAATATATTCAGATTTTTTTGCCACAAAGACACGAAGGCACTAATAATAAATTGTTGTTTTCAATACTTTGTGTCTTTGTAACAAAATAATAATAGTAGTTTTAAAGATCGGACTCATAAATCTACAAAATCCTTTCTAAATAAAATTTTTCAAAAGCGGCTTTAATTTGATTTCTGATTCTTAAAAATTCGCCGTAAATAAACTCTTCCGATCCTTTTGCTTCTGCGGGATCTTCAAAACCAATATGCAAACGATTTTTAACTTTCCCGACAAAAACAGGACAAGTTTCTTTTGCACCATCGCATACTGTAATTACGTAGTCAAATTCATCATTCAAAAATTCATTTACAGATTTTGGTTTTTGCTCACTAATGTCAATACCCGCTTTTTCCATTACTTTAATTGCCATAGGGTGAACTTTGGCACTTGGATTAGTTCCGGCTGAATAAACATCTAAATTACCGTCAAAAGCCCTCAAAAAACCTTCTGCCATTTGGCTTCGACAACTGTTGCCGGTACAAAGAATTAATATTTTCATCATAGAAATTTTTGAATATAAAAAATATAAACATAGTACAAACCAACTAAAATAAATATAATTGCAACTATTTTGCGAAACCAATTTTCAAATGTTTTCATATTATTATAAAATTTTCCTACATTTGAAATAGAAAAAGCAATAAGCCAAGCAATTATAATAACAGGCAGACCGGTTGCAATTGCAAAAACAAGCGGCAAATATAATCCCGAAGCACTTGAAACCGTCATTGGAATCAGCATTCCGAAATAAAGGACACCGCTATATGGGCAAAATGCAAGAGCAAATACAATTCCGAGCAATAAATAATCCAAAAAACCTTTTTGTTTTTTTTGTGTAATTTTTTCCTGCATTTTACCATTTCCGGGCATTTTTATTTTAATTATATCAAGCAAAAAAATACCGATTATAATTAGCAAAGGACCCAAAAGTTTTTCGCCCCAATTGTTTATAAAACCTGATATTTTAAATTGATTTGCACCGAAAAAGAAAATCAAACCTATTGATGTATAAGTAATTGCTCGCCCAAAAGTATAAACAACGCCATTCCAAAAGACTTTTTTCCTGTCGTGCATATCTTTGCTGATATAACCAATTGCAGTTATATTTGTAGCCAAAGGACAAGGACTTATTGCGGTCATCAATCCGAGTATTAACGCAGAAAGGACTGAAATTTCGGTATTAGCAAGTAAGTTTTCGAGAAATTTCATTATTTTAAAAGTTCATCAATCTCGTTTTTTAATAATTCCTTGTATTTATCCGGTTGATTTTTAGCGTATTGAAAAGCCATATCTGTTAAATCATTTACAACTTCTTTCCCTTCACTGTCTAATGTTATTATTAAAAGTGTAGAATAACTTATCAAATATTTTTCGGCAATTGCTTTATTTTCTTTTTCATCAATGTTAAATGAATTGAAATAAATTGTACCATCATCAAGTTTATCTTTAAAATCCTGATTTAGTAGTTCCAAAGCATTACTTTCAACAGCATTACAGGTAACGCATCGGTTTGTTCCGTGGAAATAGAACACATTAATTTTAGCATCTTTGCTGATAAAAGATACACTTTCGGTTTTTTCATTGGTGTTATCATTCTGATTATCTACATTTTTGCAATTAGAAAAAAGGACTAAAAGCAGAAACGCCAACGAATAAAGCAATGTTTTTTTCATTTTAAAGAATTTAATTTGTTAAAAACTGTTTGATTTCATTAACAGACGGAACTCGACCGTTTACAACTACCTTGTTATTTACAACAAGAGCAGGAGTAGAAGCCACGCCATATTCCATAATTTTCATAATGTCTTCAACTTTTTCGACAGTTGCGTCAAGTTGAAGTTCTTCGATTGCTTTTTTAGTAGCCTCTTCTAAGTTTTTACATTTAGGGCAGCCTGTGCCAAGTACTTTGATTTCCATAATTATAAGTTTAGTTTATAGTTAATAGTGCATTGTTGATAGTGCATTGTTGATAGTTGATAGTGCATTGTCAATAGTTCATTGTTGATAGTTGATAGTGCATTGTCAATAGTTCATTGTAGATAGTGCATTGTTGAAAGTTAATAGTTAATTGTTATTTGTTAATTGTTAACTGTTATTTGTAAATTGTTAATTTGATTCGTAGTTCGTAAAATTACGAACAAAGAACGCAAAAAATTTTCAAATTTGAAAAAAATCTTTAAATAATTTTTTTGCAATTTCATAATTATCTTTGTTTAAACAATATCTGATTTTTGGAGTTTCTATTTCGCCCTGAATCAAACCTGCCGCTTTAAGTTCTTTGAGATGTTGAGATAAAGTAGATTTAGCAACAGGCAAAATATCGGACAAATCGCCACTATAACAACAACTTTGTTTGGATAAAAATTCAACGATATAAACCCTTACCGGATGCGACAATGCTTTTGCAAAACGTGCTACTTGCGTTTGATTTTCTGTATATACTTTTTTTGGGGGCATAATTGTTTATTTGTAAGGCAAAAATACTAATTAATGTTTTGAAATAAAAAATTTTCTATATTTTTATGCGAAAAATTAAAATTATTTCTGTATTCAATATCTAAATAAAAAG
>DYKL01000161.1 GCA_020722645.1 Acetofilamentum sp.
TTTTTGTTGTGATTTTCAATTATTTAATTTATTTTTGTTCAGGAATTGCTGTTTTAAAATCAATTTTTGAAGAAGAAATTACTTTTGAATACAATAAACTTATTCAAGATGCTGAGAAATACGGATACGAAAAAGATAATTTAGATTATTTCGATTTAAAAATAAAACAAGAAAATATTACAAAATATCTGAATTTAATAAAAGAGGCAAAAAAAACCGTAACAATACCTGTCATTGCAAGTATTAACTGCGTATCAGCTTATGAATGGACATATTTTACAAAAAAAATAGTAGTAGCCGGAGCTGATGCAATAGAGCTTAATATATTCATTTTACCTAAAAATATTTCCAAATCAGGAGCAGAAATTGAAAATACTTATATTGAAATATTACAAAGAGTCAGAAAAGAAGTGAATGTTCCTTTGATAGTTAAAATGACAAGTTATTTCTCAAACTTATCGGAGATGATACAAAAAATTTCCAAAACCGGTGTAAACGGAATTGTTATGTTTAACAGATTTTTTAATCCTGACATTGATATAAACACCTTACAAATAAACGCTTCCAACGTTTTTAGTTCAGATACCGATTATATGTTGCCATTACGTTGGATAGCAATGAGTTCAGGTAAAACTAACTGTTCATTAGCCGCTTCAACAGGAGTTCATTCAGGCGAAACGCTTATAAAATTTATACTTGCAGGTGCAGATGCAGTTGAAGTTGTTTCTGCTATATACAAACACGGTGCAGGTGTAATAAAAGAAATGAACAAAAAACTTTCTTCTTATGTCAGCGAAGCCGGTAAAAATGATTTATCCGGAATTAAGGGATTAGCAAGTCAAAAAAATGTGAAAAACCCTGCAATTTTTGAAAGAGTACAATTTATGAAATATTTTTCTGATTATGAGGATTTAACATAGGGATATTCAGGAAATTAAGCTATGAAATTTACTCATATAATTTTTGATGCTGTAAAATTTCTATACTATAGTCTTTCTGCTAAGAAACTTGTTGAGGCTTAGCACTAAGTAATTAACCTTAATTATACAATAACTACTTGCGTGAAATCGCTTCGTTAATTAAGGAGTTAAAAAGACTGTGCTGTAAGCATTTAAGCCGTAACTTTTCCTATAAATACGTAATAGAGGCTTTAATTTGCAACAATATCAGTAAACATAACAAAAATAAACAAGTATTAAACATTACGTAAATACGTAATGTTTAATTTTAACTCAAAAAATTTAAGTTACTAAAAATCAATTATGTAGAAAATAATTACGTAAAAAATAGAAAATTATGGTTTAAGTTTATGTTAGCCCTGAAAGTGTCTATAAAAATTGTCCTGCAAGTATCTTAAATTTATTAATTAGTCCAAATTTGGGTTTAAAAAAACATTAAACAAAAATCAACTTAAACTATTGACTTTCAAATTATAGACCCTTAAATCGGATGTTTGCCAAAACCCGAAACACAACACATTTATAATCAATAAATTACATAAAAATAACACTTCGTTTAGTGACCACAAACGAAACTTATTGATAACAAATGGATTGCAAAAATAAATTTTTTTCAAATATAAAACAATTATTGACCACAAAAAAATACTTTTTTTCTGTCATTTTATTTATTTACAGAGACTTAACTTGTTTTTTCGGGCAAACATCCGTTAAATGGCAAGCATTTTAACTCCACATTATTTACGAACCGAGGCTTTGCGAGCTCGACAGCTTGCCCCGATTTATCGGGTAAGTTAATAATGTGGGTTATTTTGCTATCAACTAAATGTCTTTTTGAGCTTGCTTAACAATTAAAATTAAGCCCAAAAAAGTAATAAGTCCGTTTAAAATTAGTAGTTCAAACCCGACTTTATATCCGACAAATATTTTTTCGATTAAAAAAGCTGTAAAATAAGCCAGAATTGGTGATGAAACCGCAATTATCGGTACAATTTTGTCTCTGACTTTAAATTTTGTAACAATTCCGAAAATAAAAAGCCCAAGCAAAGGACCATAAGTGTAGCCGGCAACTTTAAAAATTTGAGAAATAACGCTTTGATTGTTAATTGCTTTAAATATAATAATTACAGCGACAACAACAGCAGATACACCAATATGAACAATGGTTTTGGTGTTTTTCGCCTTTTTATCGTTTTTGTTAATGTCGAGATTCAGAAAATCAACGCAAAATGCAGTTGTTAATGCAGTTAGAGCAGAATCGGCACTTGAAAATGCAGCTGCAATTATTCCAATCAGGAATACAATACCTGCAAAAATGCCAAAATGGTTAATGGCAAGCGTTGGGAAGAGGTCGTCTGTCTGAGCCGGAATTGCAATTCCATTGTTGTGAGCATAAATATAAAGCATTACACCCAGAGACATAAACAACAGATTGACAGGAATAAGAATAATACTCAATGAAACCACATTTTTCTGTGATTCTTTTAATGTTTTACAGGTAAGATTTTTCTGCATCATATCCTGGTCTAAGCCGGTCATTACAAATGCAATGAAAGCACCTGATAGAAAATCTTTGACAAAAAAATGAGAATCTTTTAAATCCCAGAAAAAGATTTGTGAGTATTTGTGATTTTTGACAGTTGTTATTATTGCTGAAAAATCAAGATTTAAAGTTTTTGCAATGATGTATATGCTTATAATTACAGATGCAAGCATAAATATAGTCTGCAGAGTATCAGTCCAAACAATAGTTTTTATTCCTCCTTTGAAAGTATAAACCCAAATAAGAAGAATTGTAATAATTACAGTAACAACAAAATGGATTTTAAAAGCATCAAATAAAGCAAGTTGAAGCACACCGGCAACAAGAAATAATCTGAAAGAAGCTCCAATTATTCTTGAAAGCAAGAAAAAAGCTGACCCTGTCTTGTGAGAAAATTTACCGAAGCGTATTTCAAGATATTTGTATATGCTTACGAGGTTAAATTTGTAGTATAGTGGCAACAAAACAAAAGCAATTGCTGCATAACCTATTAAATACCCCAGAACTATTTGAAAATAAGAAAAAGCAGAAGTGCCAACCCAACCCGGAACTGAAATAAAAGTTACACCGGATAAAGAAGCTCCTATCATTCCAAAAGCTACCAAATACCATGGTGATTTTTTATTTGCATTAAAAAAAGAAGCGTTGTCTATCTTTCGAGATGTAAAAACTGAGACAATAATCAGTATTGAAAAATATCCGGCTAATACCGAAAACACAAGTAACGGGGTCATATAATCAGTTGAATGTTTTTAAAGTTATCGAGTTTTTAAAGTTATTGAGTTTGTCGAGTTATCAAATTTGTAGAGACGTTGCATGCAAGGTCTTTGTAGAGAATTTGCATGCAACGTCTGTACATTTGCAATGAAATAATGAAACAACGTCATTGCGAGTGGGAAGCAAATGCAACAATGAGTCAATTTGTAATCTGTTTTATTTAGGAATGTGTTTTTTCAAAAAAGCATCTTTAGTATCATTCCATTGTTTAATGTTGTTTTGCATATCAGTATTCAAGTACTGGATTGTTTGATTATAAACGTTTATGCTATTATTATATTTTGATATGGAAAAATTATATGCATTAACATCTTCCTGAGTCAGTTCGTTTTGAGGAATTGCTTCAAACTTCTGTTTAGCAAGATTATGTTCAGCTTCTGCTTTATAATAATCCAAAATTTTCGGTAGATGTACAGCTGCTTCATTTTTGTAATGATTCAAAGATTTCTGACATGCAAATTTGACTGTTAAATCACCATTATATGCTTTGATATTTTTAATTTCAAGTTCTCCTTTCTTATATGCGTTGTTTAAAGAGTCAATTCTTTGTTTCAAAGCATTTGTATCTTTGTTGTTGATAGCCTCCACAATAAAGTTGTCTTCGATATAACCTCTGAAAAAAATCAAGAAAATTTCGTTGTAATAATCATAGACAATATTGGCTATTTTTAAATTGGCGCTGACTTCCGAAGTGTTGTTTACAAGTTCGATGTTATTATCAGCAGCAAATTTATCAAGTTGAGCACTTAGATTATCGCTTAAAATTTCGAATTTTTTATTTGCCTCATCAACTTTTAAAAGATATAATTTCATAAATTCATAAGAAGTGCTTGCCTGCAATTCCATTTCTTCAATTTCTGTATATTCGTTAGTGAGCATATTTATAGAAGCATCAAGAAAAATCACCATAGAATCTCTTAGATTAGTGTTTTTTTCAAACGGAGGCATTTTTTGAATTTGTCGTTTAGATTCTTTAATTTTCTGAATTAGTTCGTCTTTTTTCTTTTCAACCTTTTTTTCGCTATTTGAATGGATGTTCGTTTTAATGTATTCCCACATTGCAGTAGATATATCCTTCTGCTGATCAAGAATATAGCCAAGGTAACCGTATGCAGTACTTAAATCGTGATCCTGCGAAAAAACATTTGCAGAGAAGATAATTAAAAATAATGTAAAAACTAAAAGTTGTTTTTTTAAAAATTTCATAGTTATATTTTTTTATGATTTTATTTCCAATGATTTTTATTTAAAGTTATTTCAATTTGTTCAACATCTTTGTTCTGAAAATTATAAAAGAAGTCAATTCCTGTAAGTTTTTCGAGTTCTTCTACAGATAATGCATAATTCATAAAATAATCGTCTGAAGAATAGTCTTTGTTTTCGAAAATGAAAGCAATAGCTTTGTATCCATCTTTTTTTGATATGTCAGCCACAACTTTATAAAATTTTGAAGGTACAGCAATTTTATTCTTACCTATTGTTTTGGGATTTTCATCATATAATGCACCAACAACAATATACAAACTATCATTTTCAATTGCCCATAATCTGGCTTGTTCTTCAAGTTCTTTCCATATACCTCTGTTCAGTTTTGGTTTTTGTGGAAGAATATTTGTCAGGAAAAAAGTTTCGGTCATTGCAGTCTGATTGAAGTTCATATCACCAGCCGGACAAAGATGTCCTCTGTCGTAACCTGAGTTTGTGTAGTCAGATGTAACAGCGTAGTCTTCTGAAAGTTGCGGGTCTCTTGCGAATTTTTCGTCTTCTCTGTCAACAGCGTCGGTTTTAACCATTTTTTTTGTAAGTATGTATGCAACCCAAAAAGAACCGTTGTATTCGGTAGAATATGCGAAGCTGTAGTATGTTCTGTCATATATTTCGTACTTTTCATCAGGGATTTTTGCAAAACCATCATCAATTTTATTTATTCTGAAGCATTCTGTTTCAACTGTTTTGTAATATTTATTAACCCCTAATAATTCAGGTTTTGTTATATAAATTGTAAATAGTAATGCCAAAACAACTAAATAAATCAGTTTTGAATTTTTGGCTTTAGTTTTTTTAGTCTTTTTTGTTTTAACAGAGCCTTTGATTTTGTATTTGTTGTTTTTTTTCGACATAATTGTTTTTAATTTGAAACAAGCTCTAAAATTTTAATATTCAGTTCAATAACGTCGTTTTTTGGTTCAACTGATTTAATGTTTTCCAATATTTTTTTTGGGTCTGAATTTAAAGTAATACCTGTCAATTCATCATCATCTATTAGAGTGAATAAATATTCGTAATAATCCTTGCCGGAAAATTCGGCATATTCTTCGGCAGTAGCGTTTATTTGTTGGAGTTTATCGTCAGACCAGTATAAATATCTGTTTTGAATAAAACCACCGGCAGAATGCTTTGATTGTATATTGTAGGCAATGTTGTTGTTCAAATAAAGTTTTTCGACTTTAAAATTTTCGCAATAAACCGACATACAACTTTCAATTATGCGGTGTTCAATATTTTTTCCTTTTTCTTCGAGCAGATAATAAAAGAAAATGTTTTGCATACCGTCAGTTATGTGATAAACAAAAGCAGATGAATTGTCAGACACATAAAAATAAGCAATTGGTTTGACAATTATTTTACCTTCAAGATTTTCAAATGAACACTCTTCTTCAGAAATATAACAGAATAGTTTAAAGTTTTCAAAATCAACATCTTCGCCTATTTTTGATTTGTAGTAAAAATACTCAAAACTGCTGACATCATATACATCTTCTAAATCAACTAAACTTGCTGTTGTAGGGTAATCGTCCAATTTATAAATTATAATATCAAAATCATTTTCTACAAAATAACCGTCTTTTTTCAATAAAGTGGTTTTTTCGTGTTGAATATAAATCTCATCATTTTTTGTAAATAATTTTGAATTAATTTTTTCGAACTGGTCTTCGCTCCATAAATCGTAAGCTGCGACAAACTGACCTTCAAACTCCAGAAAGATTTTTTCTTTTGCAAAATTGTTGTCGATTGTTGCATTTTCAGGAAAAATTAACATTGTATATCCTTTTAGTTTGTCGTTGAAATCTATGTAAGAAACAGGCAAATATTCGTATTTATGCTGAAAAAGTTCCTTGTCGGCAGATAAATCAATGAAAACATCAATTTCTTCTTCGGTTAAGTATTTAAGTTGCAGTGTCATTAGTTCGTATGTAGATTTATAAGGTAAAACATCAACTTCTGTAAATAATTTTTTGATGTTTTCAGAAGATATCATATATAAATCTTCGTTAGTCATTATTAATTCTCCGTCGTTTCTTATAGTGTAGGTGTATGTAGCAGTATATTTTTTTTCAACATCATTGCATTTTTCGGTAATAATTATTTTGAAATCTTCTGTAATTTCGCTGTTGTATTCGTAATTGTCAGCATATCCGGCTAATTCATAAGTGTTGATAATGCTGCCTTTGTAATAAGTGTTCATAAATAAAACAGCTTTTTGTTGTTCTATTTTTGCCCAGATTAGTATATCGATTTCCTGACTGAATTTATAATAAAATCCGGCATAATAATCAGACGTTCCGTTTGTGTATTCAGCGTCTAAAAATTTTATTTGTTCTTCGTCTGTTATTTCCTTAAAATCAATGACATTATTAAATTCTTTAGGAAAAGTAGCAGGTAATTCAATTTTTTCGATTGTTTCGGCAAATTTCAAAAATTCTTTTTGTTGCTTTTCTGCTGAATTTTTGCAAGCAGTTATCAAAAATATTGCTGCGGAAAAAAATATAAATAGTTTTTTTGTCATATTTTTTAAATTATTTTTTTTTTAATCAATACTTTGACATGTTTAAGGTAACAAGATAATAGTCAAATTGTTAAATATAACAAGATATAGTATTATTTATCATGTATCAATCAATTATTTGCAAAATTCAAAAATAAAAAATTAACTAATAATCTTCAGAAAATCATTTCTTTTTTTTTTGTAAAATAAATTAAATTATTTGAAAAATAAAAAATATTTTTGAATACAGAAATTTTAAAAACTGTTTAAAAACAATACATTATGATATATAAGTTTTAAAATTTCAGGTGTAGGCACCTCAAACGTCAGTAGTGAGGATACCTAAAACGTCAGTAAAAATAAACGAACCAGCGAAGCGATTATAAGCAAGTAATTATTGCAGGTAAATAATATCAATAGTTCGGTATATTTTGAAGTAATTCGTTAATATTCAGCAAATTGATTTTGTACGTGTAACAAATTAGTAATTGATTGAAAATCAATAATTTGCTTCCTTCGTTATTACTCAGGATGACGCTAATTGAAAAATTAACGAATTAGGCTCTTTTATTAAAGAATGTTGGTAACAAATTTTAATGTTTGGTATAAT
>DYKL01000650.1 GCA_020722645.1 Acetofilamentum sp.
TCTTAGCTATCGCCTGTAAAACCTGAAAAGTTGTAAGTAAGTTCCGTTTGAATAAAAGCGACATAAATTTGCCGTATTATATCAAAGCAAAATTTTATAATTATCATAAACAAACAGTTTGTAAAGAATTAACCCGCATTATTCATAAATAATGCGAATTAAAGTTATAATAAAACAAAAAAACCACAAAGTTTCAAAATTTTTTCAGAAACTTTGTGGCAGAAATTAACTCCTTAAAAATTAATTATTTTGTAGGTTCTTCACACACTATATCTTGGAAATTTTCATCCCAGCAATGCCAAAATTCATCTTCATAAAATTCAAAATCTTTAATTCTTCCAACGTGTGTTTCAGTATTATATTCGATTTCAACCAATAAATCTTTGCCTTTGTTGAAAATATCATAGAAAGAATTATAAGTACCACTTTGGTCATTTCCGTAGTAAATATAACCGCCGTTTTCGGCATCTCCAACTTTAACGTTAGTGTATTTAATCGTTCCGGTGTTGTCATCATTGTTGTGAGTCCAGTCAATTCTGACAAGTTCAACAGGATTTGAAGGACTTTCATAAATTGTCCAGTAACCTGCAGTAGCTTCAACATTATTTTTTCCGGTGTACCACAAAAATTTATCAAATTCATCACTCAAAGAAATATACATTTCCCAAGTAACCTCATTGTCCTCTGTCTCTCCGTATAATTGGAAAGTATATATTTTTAAACCGATACCGAATTGATATTCCCAAACCCATTTGTTACCAGAAACGTGAACAGGTTCCTGTGCTAATGCAGTTTTATGAGCAGTAACAGGAATAGCCATTGTAACAGTAGTAATAAATGTCCAAAATCCTACTTGTATAAAAGCATGAGGAGCATTAGAATTGATAAGGTCTGCCTGAATCGCTTTTTGGTCGTCAGATAAATCATCAAAAACAAAAGTGCTTTCAGGTGGTAAAATAGGAGCTACTTTCTTTTTGCAGGAAGTTAGTGAAAATGTACTTGCAATAATCATTACAATCAAAAGAAATGATGTGAATTTTGTAATTTTACTTTTCATTTTTTTAATTTATTAAGTGTTTACAACAAAAATACGATAAAAGACCTGAAAAAGTTGCATGAATGCTTTAAAAAATGAATTTATGTCTTTGGCTCTTTTATGAAAAATTGTTGGTAAAATTTGACATTTTTGGCATAAAG
>DYKL01000162.1:0-3755 GCA_020722645.1 Acetofilamentum sp.
AGCCAGATGGTTACGTGTGTTTTATTATCAAAAATTTCATGAACTTCCGTTATAATAATTTTATTGTGTTCATGAGATCGCTTCGCTTAGTTGCAAACAATGCCTGCTCATCGTTTGCGGAAGTCCAATTCTTTACCTTAAACGGATTAGGTCTGCTCTCCAACCAGTTTGTTGACGCAACACGCTAATCTATTACTGCATCGTTGTTTGTAAAGTCTTCCATCTTATTTACAGCATTTATTAGAACACAAATTTATATAGTTTGTGTACCAATAATTCTTGGCACACTCCCGAACAGCTTGGTTTAACCTGATATACGTTCTTAAAATAAATGTAAACGTTAATGTAATTATTTTGAAAATATAAATAATTTATTTAACTTTGTAAATTAAAAATTTTCACGATAGATGAAAAAAAATACACTAATAATTTTATTTATTGCAATATATAATATAATTTTATCTCAAACCGGTCAGCCTTTTATCAGAAACTTCTCTCCTTATGAATTTGACGGCGAAGGACAAATATGGACAATTGTTCAGGATTCACGCGGAATAATGTATTTTGGAGGAAACCAATGTATTCACGAATACGACGGTGTAACCTGGAAAAAAATTTCTTTAAATACCGAAAACCTTTCTGTTCGTTCTTTGGCAATAGACAACAACGGAAGAATTTATGTTGGCTCTGTTGGTGAAATGGGATATCTTGAACCTGACGAAACCGGTGATTTAAAATATATTTCAATTGTCGAAGAGCTTGACACTGCTTACAGAAAATTCACAGATATATGGACAATAGCTTGTTCCGGTGCAAATGTTTATTTTTGTTCAAACGAATTTTTATTCAGATACAACCCTGATGCAAATCCAAAATTTTATGTAATAAAAGAAGGCTTACCTTATTTTCTGGCTTACAAAGTAAGAGATGAGATTTTTGTATCAATACGCGACAAAGGTATTTTTAAAATTGAAGGAGACAGTTTAATTACTCTCCCCGCACAAGATAAGGTTTATCCTTGGATAATGCTTCCTTACGAAGAAGACAAATATCTGATTGGTATGAGAGGTCTGTGGATTTGGGACCCAAATTCAAAAGATACTGCAAAGTGTTTTACAAAGGATTTTTTTAATCAAACAGAACTTGAAAAAACTGAAAAATTTCTGCAAGAAAATCAACTGTATCTCGGCGCTGCATATTTAGGAAATAATCTATACGCATTAAGCACAATCAGAAGTGGAGTTGTGATAATTGACAATAAAGGTAAAATTGTAAACGTAATTGACAAACAACACAATTTGTTAAGTCAGACTGTTCATTATTTATACAAAGACAACAACAGTCAGTTGTGGGCAGGTTTAACTTATGGTATTTCGTATATTGAAACAAATTCCCCTTTTGAATATTTTGATGCTAAAATGGGCATAGAGGGCAGTATTTACTACGCTTTCAGAACTAACGACAATTTATATTCTACTTCAAATCTCGGAATTTTCTACTGGGAAAACAACAAATTTAATAATGTCCCCGAACTTTCCGGAACAAATGCACTGCAAATTTTTAATCCAGTTTCTTTTAAAATACAAAACGAGAAAAATTATCTTACTTTTGTTACTACTGTTCAGGGAATGTATAAAATTGAAGGTAAAAATGCAGTTAATGTCAACAATCATGTGCCTTCTTCTTATGTTCAGTCTAAATTTGATTCTTCTGTTGTGTTTATTTCCGAAGATTACTATATATACAAAGGTTCGATTAAAGATAATCTATCAAACACAGAATTGATAGGCGATTTTGACTTTTTCCCTCTGATTTTAGGCGACAAGGATAAAAATTCTCTTTGGATTTTGAATGAAAATAAACCTTGTATTTACAATATCGAAACAAAAGAGACTTTTACTTTTGAAAACAACCAAGAAATAAAAGATATTGATTTTAATGACGGTTTTTATTTTGAAAGCAATGATAATATGGTTTTTCTTACTTCAAAAGGTTTTTATTCTTTTGATGATAATACAAAAAAATTCATTGATATTAACCATAGTTTTAATTTTGAATTTAAAGATAAAAATATTATACAGTTTGACAAAGTTTCAGATAATAAAATATGGATTAACATCAGAAAAAATGATAAGACATTATTAGCAATTTTAACAAAAAATGCTGATACATTTACAATTGACACAATTCCTTTTTCGCGACTTTTTGAAATCGATTTATATAATAACGAAGGAGACAGCATTATGTGGATAATTTCTCCTAATGCATTATTCAAGTTCAAAGCAAATTACAAAAAAGATTATTCTGTTAAAAATCAAGTTCTTATAAGAAAAATTATTGCCGGAGATTCAACATATTTTAATGGTTGTTTTTTTGACAAAACAGCTAACAAAATAAATATCTCTCTTGTTCAAAATCCCGAATTTGATTTTATTTTTAAATACAAAAACAATGATTTACGAATTGAATTTGCTTTGCCGGAATATGACAATTCTGTTGAAAATGAATACAGCTATCTGTTGGTCGGAGGCAAAAACAAAGAATGGTCAGACTGGTCAAATGCCACTTATAAAGAATTGTCAAATCTTAATGAAGGAAGATATGTTTTTCAGGTTAAAGCAAAAAATATTTACGGTTTTGAAAGCAAAATTGCAGAAGTCGAATTTAGAATTCTTCCGCCTTGGTACAGAACAATTTTTGCTTACATTTTTTACATAATTGTCAGTATTGTAATAATTTGGCTTATTGTCAGAATTTATTCACAAAAATTAAAACGCGAAAACGAAAGACTTGACAGAATTGTCAAAGAAAGAACAGCAGAAATAAATCAACAAAACGAAGAAATTAAAACTCAAGCAGAAAATCTTTTTGAAATGAATAAACTTTTAACTGAAAAAAATGAAGAAATTAATCAGCAAAATGAAGAAATAATAGCTTTTGCAGATTCTTTGCAAGAAGCTAATAATAAAATAAAAGAAAAGAATATTTATATTACCGACAGTATAAATTATGCAAAAAGAATACAGGAAGCTGTTTTACCTGCAAGCAACAAAGTAAAAGAACTCTTGCCTGAACATTTTATATTATTTAATCCAAAGGACATAATAAGCGGTGATTTTTACTGGATTAAAAAAATAAAAAACAACTTGTTAGTTGTTGTTGCTGACTGTACAGGGCACGGTGTCCCCGGCGGATTTATTGCAATGCTTGGAATTTCGGTATTGAATGAGATTGTCAGACACGAAAACATTAAGAAACCGGCAGAAGCACTTGAAGCAATGAGAGCTATCGTTAAATCTGCATTAAAACAAAACAAATCTTTGGAAAGTCAAGATGACGGAATGGATATGGGTTTTGTTGCTATTGATACTGAAACTAACGAACTGACTTTTTCAGGTGCATTTATTCCTCTATATCTTGTCAGAAACAAAGAAATAATAACTTTTAACGCTGTACTTAACCCTATTGGTATTTACCCTTTTGAAAAACCATTTGAAAATGAAACTTATTTATTGCAAAAGAACGATATGCTTTATATGACTTCTGACGGATACAAAGACCAGTTGAACATTCAAAACAAACAATTTTCGACCAATAAATTTATAGAAATCATTGAAAAAATTGCTGCGACATCAATGACAAATCAAAAACAAACACTTTTGGAAGAATTTTTGTATTGGAGTAAAGGAAAAGACCAGACTGATGATGTTCTGGTTTTGGGTTTCAGATGGCTTTTTTAAAATATTACTTTGTTA
>DYKL01000162.1:3855-7620 GCA_020722645.1 Acetofilamentum sp.
AATTGTTGCATTGTTAAATTGTTGCATTGTTAAATTGTTGCATTGTTAAATTGTTGCATTGTTAAATTGTTACATTGTTAAATTGTTACATTGTTAAATTGTTGCATTGTTAAATTGTTGCATTGTTAAATTGTTTATTAACTAATTGGCTAATTGGCTAATTAACTAAACGGTACAGACGTTGCATGCAACGTCTCTACAAACGGTACAGACGTTGCATACAACGTCTCTACAAACGGTACAGACGTTGCATACAACTTCTCTACAAACTTTACAAACTTAATAATATGGACTTAAATCAAGAAAATTTGAATAAGCAGGTTAGTCAGATGCTTAAACTGCAGGAACAGAACAAAAACAAAGCTCTGACTCTTGAAGAACTCAAAGAAGTGGCTTCAAGTATCGGAATTTCTGATGTTGAATGGAAGGAGATGATGGAAAACGCCGATAAATTAGCAGATGAAGCTCAAAAACATCAATATTTTAAAAATTATGACTTGTCGTTTGAAACTGCAGTGCAAAGCGTTTCGATAAACCCGTATCAATTAAACGCCAAAATAATTGCTTCTGAATCAGCATTAAAAGTATATGAAACGGACAAAAAGGATGAATTTCTTGACAAAGCAGAATATTATGCCAAAGAAGTTTTAAAACAATCAAGAAACGAAAAAAGAGCTTACGAAGTTCTTTCTGCATTAAATAAATATAAAAAACAAGAAGTTGGAAGTAAAAAGAAACTTGTATTTATTGCTGCCGGAATTATACTGTTTATAGGATTTATAGCTGCTTTTTTTATTATGCCCAAAAGTTCAGAATCCAAGCAGGATATGGACATAAAATTTCAGCTTATTGAAGCACAGGAAAATGCTAATGCAGCGTGGGCACAAGTTGAGAATGTCCTAACTCGCAGAGATGAACTGATACCACAGCTTACTGCTGTTGTTGATATAAACAATTCTCAATATAAAACAATTATTGATGAAATTGACATACTAAAAGCTGAACTTAAAAATGCTGATAAGCAAAAATCTATGATAATTCAGGAAGAAATTAATGTTAAACTTCAGGAATTAACAGCTTTAATTGCAAGTCAGGATATGTCTGAAAATATTGAGCTTATAATCGTGCAGATTGAAGGCACTTACAACAGAATATCAGTTGAAACCAAAAGATACAACGAAGCTGTAAAAGAATATAACATTCTTGTAAAAAAATACTCAGATATGTTCCCTGAATTTGAAGAAATGCCATATTATAACCAAAAATAATGAATTTTATGCTAAAAAAACTTGCGTTTTCCGTTTTATTTATTATATTTATTTCAAATGTTTCTTTTGCTCAATGGATACCCGAAAAAGTTCCAGACCCGATTCTGCAAAGTGGTTTTGTTTCAAATCCTGATAAAATATTATCACAAAACTATGTGGATTCGTTGAACAAAATAATCAAAAAAGCCTTTGATTCTAATTATGTTCAGGTTGCTGTGGTAGCTCTAAACTCAATCGGCGAATCAGACCCGAAAATTTTTGCGGCTGATTTGTTTAATTTATGGAAAATTGGCGATAAAGACAAAGATAATGGTCTGCTTATTCTGATGGTTATGGACCAAAGAACTGTTACTTTTGAAGTTGGTTACGGAATAGAAGATATACTTACTGATGCCGAATGTTATCAAATACAGCAAAATTATATGGTGCCGTTTTTTAAAGACGAAGCTTACGACCAAGGCATTTTAAGCGGAACAATAATGGCTATTTCTGAAGTCCAAAATAATGCTACAATTTATATGGATAACCCACCAACAGAAAGGGACGATGTAGAATATGATTATAACGATACAAAAATCCTAAAACCTTTCTGGCAAAGTGATATTTTTGTAATATATGTAGTAGTTTGCCTGCTTTTGATAATTTTATTTGTTATTTTACTTTTTGTAAGTTTCTCTTTGTCAGACAGATACAAAAGATATCAGACTTTACGTTTATTCTCGCTTTTAATTTTCCCTATTTTGTTCCCGATTCCGTTTATTTTGATATTTTTTCTGGTCAGATTTTTACTCGAAATGTGGAGAAATACACCCAGAATTAGTCCTACAGGCAAGAGAATGAGAAAATTAAATGAAGTTGAAGACGATAAATATTTAGAAAAAGGTCAGGTAACCGAAGAAAAAGTAAAATCTGTGGATTATGATGTTTGGATTACAGATGATGGACAAGAAACCTTGGTTTTAGCATACAAACGTTGGTTTACAAAATACTCAGCTTGTCCCAAATGTAAATATAAAACATATTTTATGGAATACGACAAAGTTATTCGACAGCCAACCTATACAAGTTCAGGTGAGGGTGAAAAAAAATATAAATGTGTAAACTGCGGACATTCAGAAAAGAGAAGATATACAATTCCTAAAAAGGAGAGAACATCATCATCGTCAAGTTCTTATAAATCTTTTGGGGGCGGTGGTTCATATTCCGGTGGTGGCGGTGGTGGCTATTCGTGGGGTGGCGGAAGCTCCGGCGGTGGCGGTGCCAGTAGCAAATGGTAGTTTGCAAGATTAGGGTTAGGCAAATATTCTTGTCTGCCCTGTCTCTTTTCTATATGATGAATTTGATTTCAAATAATTTGAAATGAATATTTCTTTCCCTTTCTGATTTGAATTTTTTGTTTGATTTGACTTTGTTGACCTTACATTTCTCATTCCATACATTAGATTAAATGGAATTATTTCGGCAAAATCAAATAACTTTTTTATGTATTCAGAATCATCATAAGTTATTAACCATTTATGTTTACAATTTTTCATTACATCAGCAAAACGATTATGGTCAAATTGTTTGTGTAATTTTCCGTTTTTGCCATATAATGCTGATTTTGTGGCTGAAAAATAAGGTGGGTCTAAAAATAAAAAAACAGTATCTCCTTCTTTTTCAATAACTTCTTGATAGTCTAAATTTGTAATTATTGTGTTAGGCAGTACGCTTGTCAATTGTCTTAATCTTTGGATGCTCGATTCTGTGAATCTATCTTTAAAAGCTTGATTTGAAAATCCGCCTGATTCGGTTGTTCCCGAAAAAGTAATACGATTAAAAATAAAAAAAGAACTTGCAATTTCAATATCGTTAAAATTTTGTTTGTTTTCAATTAAAAAGCGATGTAATTCTTTACCATCAGAAAATTTATTTCGCCAAAAATAAATTTGTTCAATTAATTTATCAATTTGATTTTGAGTAACATCCCAAAATTTATACAAATCAAAATAAATATCATTTATCAAAATTTTTTGTTTGGATAACATTGCTTTAAATTTATAAAAACAGAACCTCCACCAACAAATGGCTCTCTAAATTCTTTAAAATCAGGCACTAATGAATTTATTAATTCGACTGCTCTACTTTTACCACCCGGGTATCTTAAAGGACTTTTTATCATAATTTTGTTTAATTTTTTGTTTAATGGTCTTGGGTTTCCGAAATAAAATGATTATGTGTTTTTTTATTGTGCTAAATGCCAAATTATTAAGCTATAATACAGTAATATCAAAATTATTTATACTCTTTAATTTTTCATATATATTTTTCGTAATTTATAATATTTTCTAACGACCCAAATTTCAAAAAAGCTCCCAAATTCAAATTTCTATTCATCAACACCCATTAACCACACGGAAAACTTGTTTTTATTAGATTCTGAAAATAAATCTTCAATTAATTGTATATGTTTTGTCTTTAGTTTATTTTTTTTGATAAAAGTTTCAATTTCAGTTTT
>DYKL01000651.1 GCA_020722645.1 Acetofilamentum sp.
TCTGAATTTAAAATAATTAAAAAAAGTTGATTTCGATTAAAGCTATGTATTAAAAGCCACAATAACTCCAAGTTTTGCTGCTTGCATTTTTCTTCAGACTTTTCGTCTCTGCGAGGCTTTGCTTCGTTCCTCGCAATGACGCAATGCGTAGAAAACAAAGCCTCGTAATGAAGCAAAGCGTATTAGTAGGTTAGCGACAAATTCTTAATACAAGGTTTCAGACAATAATGATTGCAAATCCGAAAGAGTTAGTTTTTAAAAATAACATAATTTTTTGATAATCAAAGCATTAACTTTAAAGATAGATATAAGGCAGGTTTTTAGACCCTTTCAGGGCATGCTTTATAGATTTAATAGAATAAACTCATTAGTTGTTGAACATAAATCTGTATTTCCCGCAGTTTGCTTTGCCGAAGCGACCAAAAATATAAGTCAATTCAACAGATGCCATCAATTGAGCCGGATTTGTTTTTTCATCAAAATAGCTTGGGACATAGTTTAGGTTATCATCTGCAGGTATTATGTATCCGGGTGTAGAAACTATACTTGCGAAGGAATAAGCTCCTCTGATGCCAATTTTCATTTCAAAAACTTCTGTCATTACGGGCTTCATCCCAATTCCAAAAACTAAGTTTGTGTACTGAGGTGCAAATTTGTTTGTTCGGTCTGCTGTAAGATTTATTATGTCTGATGTTGATGTAAGTTTAGCGTTTTTTAAACTTGTAAAATTGGGACCTATTTCAAAATAAAATCCGGTAGGTGTTTCCAAATTCAAATGAGGACCAAATTCAAACGTATTAATTTTGATAAATTGATGCAATAATGTAATCCCATGAACATCATAATTCTGAGAAACAGAGTTCATAGATACTTCAAAAGATATTCCAACGAAATCGCCAAACATCAGACCAAAGCGTCCACCAAAATAATATGAAGGAGAATAGTAGGAATATTCAATTTTTGAATCATCAAGGCTTGGAACATTTATTAGCATGGAAGTTCCAAAACCACCTCTGCCGCTTAAGCTTATCCAAGTCATTTGTTTCTGTGAAAATGACAATGTAATTGTTAAAATTAAAACTGATGTTAAAATAAATTTTTTCATATTGTTTTGATTTTAAAAAGTTTAATTTTTCCTTAAATCTGTAAGTCTATACTTATATATCTGAAATTCAGTCAGGTGAAAACAC
>DYKL01000163.1 GCA_020722645.1 Acetofilamentum sp.
ATACATAGAAATCAAAGATAAATAGTTGTTTATGGTTTCGAGTGAAATTGACATTTTGGAAAAGGATTTTAAAGTTGAAAAAAATACACGTATTGCTACACAAAAAAAATTGGTAAATACTGAGATTGTCCTACAAAAAACTGACTCAACACTACAGGAAGTTGCACTTGAAAAACTTGCCATTGAAAACGATACTATTAGAAAGTCATTAGAAATAAATCAGTTAAAAATTGACACTTTACAGAAACAAATTGAATTAGACAGACAAACTGCTGAAAACAAACTGCAAGAAGAAACTATAAAAAACAAACAAAAAACTATTTTATTTTTAATAGCTTTCTCAATTGTGTTTTTTATTGCCGGTTTATGGTATTGTTGCTCTATCGAAAAATTCGTCTGAAAAATATAATTCTGAAAAAACAAAAAGATGAAATTGAGACACAAAGTATTGAAATAAAAAATTACAATATACAGATCACTGATAGTATAAACTACGCTCGCAGATTGCAACACGCTGTTATTGTTCCATCTGAATTTATCAAAAAATATATGCCTCAATCATTTGTATATTTTAAACCACGTGATATTGTAAGTGGCGTTTTTTATTGGTTTACAGTTAAAAACAATCTGATAATTTATGCTGTTGCAGACTGTACGGGTCATGGAGTTCCCGGAGCATTGCTTTCTATGATTGACAATACATTGCTCAACAAAATTGTTATTGAAAACAATCATACCGAACCTGATGAAATCTTCAACCGTTTACACAAGGGAGTAACTGATGTTTTCAGCAAAAGGGCCGATTTTAATGAAACTGAAGACGGAATGGATATAACTTTGATTACCATTAACCCAATAAGCAAAAAAATAAACGTATCTGCTGCAAAAAACAATTTGGTTGTTTTAAAAAACGGAACTCCTGAATATATAAACGCAGATTTTTTTTCAATCGGACAAAAACCTATAAGAGAAGGACAAGTTGTAAAATTTTCGAAAAATGAAGTTGATTATGACGAAAACACAAAAATTTATATGCTGACTGACGGATTTACAGACCAGTTTAATTCCGACAATAATGAAAAATTCGGTTCTAAGAGGTTCAATAACCTGATAACAGACAACAAAAATTTGCCTGTTTCTAATCAGTTAAATCTTATTGAACAAAAAATGGACGAATGGAAAAAATCCAATGAACAAACAGACGATATGTTGATAGTAGGAATAGGTCTTTCCGAAATAAAAATATAAAAAATAACCCGCCAAAAAGCGAGTTATTTTCAAATAAATCTATTTATAAAATTTTTCTGCTTCTTTGATACCTGCTTTCAGTGCATCAATGTTTTGTTTTAAAATATCTTCACCTTTACTGCCGAAAATATTTTTAATTCCTGTTTCAAAATTTTCCATTTCCAAGCCTAAAAAAGGAGCAGCTGCACCAAGCATTACTGTGTTCATAGATTTTTTAGCTTTAATTTCGTTTGCAATCTGGTCAGCATTCAAAATTACGTGATTTTTTATTTTTTTTATTTTATCTGTAATTTCTTCAAGAGAAGGATAATCAGGAATATTTACAAAAGGCTCTAAATTGGTAATAAACCAACCATCAGGCGACAGATAATTGAGGTATCTTAAGCCTTCCATCGGTTCAACGCTGATAATTACATCTGCCATACCGAAAGGAATTAAATCAGAGGCAATAGGTTTATCTGAGATACGAAGATTGGACATAACTGCCCCGCCTCTTTGGCTCATTCCGTGAACTTCGGATTGTTTTAAATACAAATTCTTTGCTAATGCGGCATAGCCAATTATTCCGGCTATTGAAATTATTCCCTGTCCCCCGACACCGGATAATATTATATCTTTTTTCATTTAATAATTTTTTAATGTTAAATTGTTGCATTGTTTAATTATTGAGTTGTCTCGATACTGTCAGCTCACTACTCACTATTTACTTTCTGCCCTTTTCTTCTTCATCTTGGAAGCATAGTGAGTAACGCATACTCTGCGAAAAATAACAACTGAAACACCATTATATGCTAATTCTTCTTTCAGGACTTTAACCATTTCATCGTGATTCTTTTTCAAAGGAACCAAAACTCTGATATGCTTTTCTGCTACCCCCAAGCCTCTGACAATACTATCAATTCTATTTTCGGCATGTGATTTCTGACCACCTGTCATTGCTGTAAAAGAATTGTCAGCAATACAAACAACTATAGGAGTGTTTTCTGTTACGGCATCTAAAAGTCCTGTCATTCCGGAATGTGTAAATGTAGAGTCGCCTATTACAGCAACAGCCGGAACTAAACCTGCGTCAGCCGCCCCTTTTGCCATTGTTATTGAAGCTCCCATATCAACGCATGAATTTATAGCATTAAACGGTGGCAATGCTCCCATAGTGTAACAGCCGATATCTGATAAAACTCTACCCTTACCGTATTCTGCCATTGCTTCATTTAGTGCGTTATACATATCTATATGACCGCAACCATCACAAAATTGCGGTGGTCTGTTTTTCAATCCTTCCGGAACTTCTAAAAATTTACCCTGATGCAATCCTAAGGCATTTGCTACGATGTTTGGATTCAACTCACCGTCTCCGGGAATTGTTCCGTCTTTTCTGCCGTGAATTTTTTTATTACCCAAAAAACCTGCCAATTGGTCTTCTATAATCGGATAACCTTCTTCGATGATTATAATTTCTTTACATTCATTAAATAATTTTTCAATTTTTGCTTTTGGAAGCGGGTATTGACCTATTTTTAAAGTAGGATAAGGCAATTTTCTGTCTTCAAAATTTTCTAATAAATAATTATAAGCAATCCCACTGACGATTATTCCGATTTTTTTGTCTGAAGCATCAATATAATCATTAAATTTTGAATTTTCTGAGGCTTCAATCAATTTATCCTGTAGTGATAATAAATGTTTGTACTGGACTTTAGCAATTGAAGGTAAAAGAACAAACTGGCGAGGGTTTTTGGGTAATTTTACATTATTTTGTTCTTTTTGTTTTTTCCTTTCGATATCTGCTCTCGAATGCGCCATTCTTGTTACAACTCTCATAAGAACCGGAAGACCAAACTGTTCTGAAAGAATGAAACCGTCATAAGCCATATCATAAGCCTCTTGCTGGTCACATGGTTCTAACATCGGAATTTTGGCAAACTGCCCGTAAAATCTTGAATCCTGTTCGTTTTGAGAAGAATGCATTGACGGGTCATCAGCAACAGTAATTATAAGACCTCCATTTGTACCTGTAATTGAAGAATTTATAAAAGCATCTGCGGCAACATTCAAGCCAACGTGTTTCATACAAGCCATTGCCCTTTTACCTGCGTAAGACATACCAATTGCAGCTTCAACAGCAGTTTTTTCATTTGCAGACCAATCTCTATGTATGTTGTTTTCTTTTGCATATTTGTTATGCTGCACATATTCAGTGATTTCGGTAGATGGTGTTCCCGGATAAGCGTATATTCCTGACATTCCTCCGTCTAATGCTCCTTGCGCTATTGCTTCATCACCTAGTAATAATAATTTCTGCATATTTTTTTATTTTTTAATATTTAAAATCATTTTCGGCAACTAAAATAATTTTTTTTTTAAATATTATAAAATATGTTGTTTTTTTTTATTTTATATTTTTTTTATAAGTTAAAACAACTTGTAAATCAATTTGATACAAAAACAATGTTTAAGAACATAAAAACAAAAAAAGTCCTTAATAATTTTAAGGACTTTATCTATATTATAAAAAAATATAATTTTATTGTGTTTTTAAATAAAAATAAGCTTTATAAAAATCAGGAATACCATATCCCATTTTTTCGGTTGGTGATTTTGCATAATCAGAGTTTCTGATAACAGCTTCAATTATTTCCATGTTGCTTTTTTCAGGGTAAGCCTGAATAAGACAAGCTACAGCGCCTGCCATTATCGGACCTGAAAATGATGTACCGTTTGCAGTTGTGATGCTTCCGCTAGTACCCTGAACTGCTGCTGAAAGTCCTTGTGCACAGACATCTGGTTTTATACGTCCATCAGTAGAAGGACCTATTGAACTGAAATAACCGTAGTTTCCTTTATAGTTAACGGCACCAACTGCTAAAACACTGTCTCCGTCAGCAGGAGCAGAAATATACTTCCATGGTTTATCTCCTTCATTTCCTGCACTTGTAACAACCAAAATACCTTTTGATGCAGCAATATCAGCTCCAATAGTAGAAATTGCAGTATTTCCGTTTAGTTCAGCGTATTTGTAATCCATTGTATTATCATCAAAATCATTATATCCGAGAGATGCGTGAATAATGTCAACACCAATACTGTCAGCCTTTTCACAAGCGATAACATAATTATATTCTTCGACAGGATATTCGCTGTCTCCGTCTTCGGTAACAAAAAGCCAGAATTCAGCTTCGGGAGCAGTACCAACAAGACCTTTTGTATTGCCACCGATAGTTGAAAGAACCATCATACCGTGCGAACCATCATCAAAGACAACAGTGTCCATTTCTACAAAATCATACCAACCTTTGATTTGTTCATTTTGCCAGAGACTGTCAAAAGCAGGAAGTTCATCTACATCAATAAATCCTCCGTCCAAAATTGCCATAGTAACTCCTTTGCCTGTAAAACCCATGTTGTGTAACTGATTAACTTTAAGCATTTTATTCTGATTTTCTGCTTTTCCGTAATTGTATTTATCAGTTGTGCTAATCGGTTCAACTTTGGTTTTTGATTCTTTATACTGTTTGTATTTATATGTCTTTTCTTGAGGCTTTGGTTTTGAGATTACAAATTCCAACTCTCTTATTTTGTTAAAATTTGAAGTATCTTCTGTATAAATTATTGCACAATTCAACCATTTTGAAGTTTTGATGACTTTATAACCCATATCTTTTAATTTTTTTATATAATCGGGATTAATGGGCAAATCAAGGTTATTTATCGGAATATTAAATTGTTGTCTTTTCTTAATGGTTTTGAGACTTAGGAATTTTTCGGGTTTGTCAATAGAATATGGAGTCCCGATTTTGTCTTTAAAATAAACTGCATATTGATTTTCGTGAATTTTAACTTGCGAAAATGTTTGAGATAAGCCAAATATTGCAAGAATCAAAAAAAAACTGGTAATTTTTCTCATTTTTTGAATTTTTTGTAATTATTTTGTCCGCCAAAACTAAAACTTTTTTTTGACTATTTATTCTTTTTATAAATATTTTTAAGCTTATAAGTTGTCGTTAATCAGCCGGCTGATTAATTTGAATTTTAAATCTGAAAATCAATATTTTTTAATCATAAATTTTTAATAATGAGTCAAATTATTTTTCTTGTTTTAATTATAGTTGCTTTTGGTTTATTAGGTTATAGTTTCAGTAGGGTTTTTAAAGTTATGAAACAGCTAAAACCCTTTAAAATAAAAGAGATAGGTAAAAGATTTATCAAAATGTTTGATGTAGCTATTGCACAAACTAAAATTATGAAAAGACCTGTTGTCGGGTTAATGCACGCCCTTGTATTTTGGGGTTTTATAGTCATTTTAATCGGCAGTTTGGAAATGATTATAGATGGACTTGCCGGTACTGAAAGAATATTAGGTGCTTTGGGTGTAATTTATGACGTGATTATTGCCGGAGGTGATATTTTCGCAATGATTATTGCAGTTTTTGTTCTTATTTTCATACTCAGACGTACAATTTTTAAAGTTACAAGATTTGAAGGCAAAGAAATGATTAAAAAGACACACATTGATGCTCTTGTAGCATTAAGCCTGATTTTTATTCTTATGATTACTTTGCTTGGAATGAATGCTTTTTATTCACTTTGGATAACAAAAACAGGTGTTACATTGGTTGGTTATTACCCAATTGGTGAAAAAATTGCTGAATTATTTGGAAATATTAATGAAAATCAAGCACATTTCTGGTATAAATTTAACTGGTGGTTTCATATTACTGTCATTTTCTTGTTTGCTAACATTTTACCGTATTCAAAACACTTCCACGTTTTTATGTCAGTACCGAATGTGTTTTTAAGCCGCCTTGAACCACTCGGAAAATTGGACACAATGGAAGATGTTAAAAAAGAAGTTAAATCAATTATGAACCCTGAAACAGCATTTGTAACAGACGGTTCAGAGCCAACTGAAATAGCCAGATTTGGTGTTCTTGATGCTCAAGATGTAAACTGGAAAAATTACTTGGATTCTTTATCTTGTACACAATGCGGAAGATGCACTTCAGTTTGCCCTGCAAATATAACAGGGAAACAACTCTCGCCACGTAAAATAATGATGGACTTGAGAATGAGAATGAAACAAAAAACATCACATTTATTAAAAGGCGAAAAGAATTTTGAAGACGGTAAATTTTTAATAGGAAATTTCACAACCGAAGAAGAACTTTGGGCTTGTACAACATGTAATGCCTGTGCTTATGAGTGTCCTATCTCAATAAACCAACCAAACCTGATTATTGAAATGAGACGTTACTTGGTTATGGAAAAAAGTTCAGCTCCGGCAGGATTAATTACAGCTTTTCAAAACATCGAAAACAACGGAGCTCCATGGCAATTCAATTTTGAAGACCGATTATTATGTACAGATAATTTGGAACTTAAAGGAGAAAAAATATGTGTTCCGACTATGGCAGAACTTCAAAGTCAGGGTAAAGAAGCTGAATACTTATTTTGGATAGGTAGTGCCGGATCTTTTGATGACAGATACAAAAAAGTTACTCAAAGTTTCGTTAAAATTCTGCACTATTTGAATATAAATTATGCCGTTTTAGGTAAAGAAGAATCTGACAGTGGTGATATTGCCAGACGCGCAGGCAACGAAATGCTTTTTCAGATGCAGGCATTCAATAACATTGAAACATTTAACAGATATAATGTAAAAAAGATTATTACTTGCGACCCTCACGACTTTAATACATTGAAAAACGAATACCCTGATTTTGGTGGCAATTACGAAGTTATTCATCATACAGTCTTTTTGAAAGATTTAATCGAAAAAGAAAAATTAAAACTAAACGGTAAAATGTTTTTTAATAAGACAGTTACTTACCATGACCCATGCTATCTTGGAAGAATTAACGGCGAAGTAAAAGCTCCAAGAGCAATTCTTAAATCGCTTAATGTTAATCTCAAAGAAATGAGACGATACGGCAAAAACTCGCTGTGTTGCGGAGCCGGAGGAGGACAAATGTTTAAAGAAGCAGAAAAAGGCAACAAAGAAGTTTTTATTGAAAGAACCGAAGAAGCTCTTGAACTAAATCCCGAAATAATAGTTACAGCTTGTCCTTTCTGTATGACAATGATGACTGATGGCATTAAATATAAAAACAAAGAAGAATCAATAAAAAATTATGACATTGCCGAGTTAATATCACTTGATTTGGAATTATAAGACTCAATAATTAGCAAATGAGTAAATTAGCCAATTAGATGATGAGTATAAAAATCTTTAAATAAAATATTTTTTATTTCTATATTTTTTTTATGTTTGTAGAATTATTATTTTTGGATAATTAAACAATAATTCGTTAATTTTTCAATTAGCGTCATCCTGAGTGATAACGAAGGAAG
>DYKL01000164.1 GCA_020722645.1 Acetofilamentum sp.
TCTCAGTGCTTTGGCTTTGCAAGCTCTTTGACAAAATTTTGGGTTTAGCGTTGGCATGAGGGGTTTTGGAAATCTGCTTGCAAAACGGAAGGCTATATATTTTTCATTCTTTGTGTTTCAATTTTATAAATATCTTGTATTGAGATTTCAACACTTTCAATTAAATCATACATATTTTTTCTGTTTATTAAGATAACATTATTTGCATTAGATAAAGTAATTGCAGCTTGGCTAAAATCGCTATTTGTAATTACAACCAATTTAAAATTCTCTTTAAATTTTGATTCATAATAGTTTTTTGCTCCATAAATTTCTTGAATTGCTTCAATACCAATATTTGATTTACATTGTTTAGCTTGAATTAAAAAACAATCGTCCTGATTAATAGCAACTACATCAGCCCCTTTATCGTTAGAATTAGGTGTCAAAAAAATATTATATCCTTTTGCTTTATATAATGCTGCAATGCAAGCTTCAAACAGATTAGGATTCAACTTATCAACTTGTTCAATGTTCAAAGGTATAGGTTTGCTATCAGGATTAAAGCCGAAAACATTTCCAAAAATTTCATCAGGTCTAACCTCTGCTTGTTCTGTTGGAAACAAAGTATTTGTTGCCAAAATAGTTTTCCTTGAAAGTAAGTTGTCAAGTATTTCATCAAATGATTCTTGTTTGCTTCCATTTTCGTCTATCATGTTAGCAGGGAAAACAGCCATCGGGTAATAAACATGAACATCTTTTGTTTGTCCGATACGGTAGGCTCTGTCTGTTGCTTGCGATTCTTTTGCAGGATTCCAATGACGTGTGTAGTGAATTACATGATTCGCTTTAGTAACATTCAAACCAACACCTGCCGCTAACTGCGACATTACAATTACATTAAAGCCATCTTCTGCCTGAAAACGGTCGATAGTTTGTTGCCTGCTTAGTTTTGTTCCTTCTACTTTTTTTGTTGATGGTGTGTCGCCATTAACTATACTCGGAAAAATCCCAAATAAATCATGAATGATTTTTTGCAACATTCTTTGAGTTTCTTTTCTGTCTGCAAACACAATTACTTTTTCATTCTTTGCTCTAACTTCTTCCAAAATATCATAAAGCACTTGAAGTTTTGCAGAAGCAGAAACAAGTTCTTCCGTTTTGAAATTTGCAATCTGACTATCAACTAAAAATGGATGGTCGGAAATATCACGAAGCGCCCAAAGTGATTTAAGAATTTGATTTCTTCTGTCTGCTCCTATCAAGTCTGAGCTTTTGGCAAGTTCCATTTCAACTTTGTAGCGTTCAAGTTGGATGGAAGGCATTTCCTTCTTGTAAATGTGTTCAACTTTTATAGGTAAGTCTTTTGCAATATCTACTTTTAATCTTCTCTTAATGAACACCCCGATTTTATTCCGAAGTATTTCACTAAGTTCCTTAATATTTGTTTCTTTATTTTTCAACGGATTCTGAAACTCTTTTGCAAAATCTTTTGCATTTCCCAATAGCCCGGGGACAGAAAAGTCCATAATGCACCATAAGTCTACTAAAGTATTTTCAACTGGAGTGCCTGTCATTGCAATTTTAAAATCTGCTTTCAATGCCTTACTCACATTCGTTAGCAAAGTGCCTGGTGTTTTTATTTTTTGTGCTTCATCCAAAACCACAATAGCAAAATCAACTAAACACAAAGCTGCCTGATATTCACGCAAGGTTTCATAGTTAGTCAAGATGATATGCTTGTATTGAAGATTCCTTGCTTCTCTTTTGTTGATTAGTTCGTCAAATTCCTTCGACAAATCAATTTGTCCATAAAGTTTACGTAGTGTCAAACTATTCGGAGAGAAAAACTTTTCATATTCGTTCTCCCAATTTTCGAGCAGAGTTACGGGGGCAACAACTAAGTATGGTTTTGAATGGTTGTTAAGTTGCGAATGCCACTCAATGAAATAAAGCAATTGCAAAGTTTTCCCTAAACCCATGTCGTCTGCAAGCAAGCAACCACCTAAGTTTTGTGAATACAATGCTTGAAGCCATGCAATGCCTTCAATTTGATGTTCCTTTAATGAAATGGACGAATGAAGATTTCCAATTTTCGAAAAGTTGTGATTGATTACTTCTGGTTTCTTTCCACCTTCTACATATTCAAGGAAGTCAGCATTTTCCTTTATGATTAAAACTTCGTCAGTGTTTTCTTTTTTATCTTTCTGAATTGGCTCTTTCGGATTCTCAAATTGATTCCTTGCTACTCTTATAAATTTCTCTGCATCTTCGATCGGAATCTCAGTATCTTTCCACACAAAAGATTTTTTTCCATCTTTTTGGGCGGTATTCTTCTCAATTTCAAAAGTGGTTAACTCATTTTCAGTTTTAAAATGAATTCTTTTTTCACCATGAATTTTGTCTTTGATTGCAATACCTGGTATCCACTCAGATTTATACGGACAAACAAAGGGATAAAACTTAGGCTTGTAAACTCCTATTTCCTTTACACGTTCACTGTAGAAGACAGAAAAGTCAATCGTACTATCATCAAAAAACTTTTCTGGATGTTCAACAATTTCAGTGATTTTTATCTCGTCAGATATTTTTCTGTTGCTTTTAACTTTTTCAAGTTCGCTTCTCTGCCTGTCGTCAATAATAATCCTTGTAGTCCCGTTTACATCTGCAACATGATAAACTTCTCTGATTCTTGGGAATTGGTCAAAGGTTTTTATAAAGCCCGATTGATTTTCTATATCAATGGACGGAATGATTTCTAAAACACCATTTGTAAATTCAATGCCAATTTTGATTTTGTCGGGATGATAAACATTTTGACTTTGCAAATAAGAATCCAAAAGACTTGCTGCATCAAATGAAAGTGCTTTAATGTCAGCAAAGCGTCTTAAATTATTTTGATAGGTTCTTGCTTCTTCTGAAAGCGAATTGAAATTGTCTAGTGCTTCACAAATTAAGAATTGATTTTTAGTAAGTAAATATTCCCGTTTTTCAATTTCTATTATTGCTCCGTTGCGTTTTGCGTTTAAAATATTCCCATTTGGAGTATAGTCATAAAAATTGTAATTGAATTTAAAACTGTTTTGATTCAGTTGGCCGTTTGATTGTATATAGATTTCATAAGGATAATTACTTGGCAAAAACAAAACCTGTTTATCAATTTCACTAAGGTTCAAAATTTCTATTATTTCAACTTTACACGACTCTGCAGTAAACTCTGCAAATCCGTTATCAACTAATTCATTTAGAATTGAAAATTGTGATAAATACTTTTCTTGATATTGACTCCAACTTAAAACGGGAATTTGATGACCTGTTTCATTAAGAAGAAAAAAAGAAAATGAGTTATGTAGTAGTTTCCAATTAAACATTAATTCCTGCTTTTATACTTAACCAATTTGAAAAGACATCCTCCCAATTCATATCGCCATCATTGTGACTTAACCGACCTTCGTCTGAATAGTTATAAAGAGAATAACCTGACCTATAAACTAGCCTTCGCATGTTTCCATTTCTAAATGTATCAATAGTTTGTATGTGTTTTGCATCAAATGAGGGAGCATAAATATTAGTGTTTTTGTAAGCATAAAATGCATAACCCGGATGGCTAAATTCTATTAACTTATAACCTCCTATCGAAAACATAAATACTGAAACATTTTTTTCCCTATCAACAACCTGATACCTACCTTCAACATATTCAGATATTCTTTGATCAGATTTCAATATTCGTTTTGTATGAGCTGGTCCAAAAACTTTAAATTGTGTGATTTTTTTCGAATATTTCAACCAAAATCTTTTCCGTCTATTGTCGTTTATGCATCTTTCAAAAAACACATTAATGAATTGTCTTGTAATCCATTCATTTAAAAAACCTTTGGCGATTTTTAATTCATTTATATCACCTTCCGTTGCATTTTCATTAGGTAACCAATTAGAAGAAATACTAGGGTCACCAATAAATTTAAATGCCATACTTTTAATAGATTCCTGCATGCTAACAAAATCAGCGGAATTTGCCTGAATGATTAATTTGCTAATAATTCTTTTATTTGTAACACTATTATTATGAAGTACTAATGAATTGGATATCTCATCAAGATATTGAGTAATATTATTTCTTTTCTTTTCGTAAAATGATAAAATCACTTTACAAAAATATGGGTATGTAATAAAACGGTCAGGTAATTTTAATTCTTTAGTAGAGTTGGTCAGCGAAATATTTTTCAATGCTATTTCTGAACCTAATATTACATCTCCATTATTATAATCAAAATATTTACTATTTAATTTTAATGACTTCAAAACAGAACGATTTCCTGTATACTTATCTAACTTATTTATGATGTATTTGCCTAAAAGAGCTTTTGTCTCATTTTTTGATTCCCAATTCTTTAAATAGCAATCAAATAACCCATTTAAATATGAATCACGCCAATTATTGTCAAAGGTCTGTAAAACAGATTTTAATTCTAATTGATTTGAAAAAATCGATTGGTTTCCTGGCTCTGAGTAATCTAAGGCAAAAGATAAGACTCGTAATTCACGCCTATTAAGTTCCGATAATGAATTGGGATTTTTCTGCAGTAAATTTTTTGCCTTTCTAAAAATATCTGGAATTAATTTATCGCATGAAATTTTAAATTGCTTATCTCCTAATTGTTGGTTTATAGATTTTAATCTGTTCAAATGATTATTTAATTTAGTATTCAAAGTTGTAGTAATAGCATTTTTTGCCAAATGACGAAAATCATCAGCATTAAAATAAAATTCTAAATAATCTGCTACTTTATTCATTGGAATTATATCTTAAAATCTCATCAATTTGTTTTTCTGCATTTGTCCTTATTCTAAACTCAACACGTCTATTTCTATATCTTCCTTCTTCCGTACTATTATCAGAAATTGGTTTACTAAATGATAAACCGTTTGCCGTCAAATTATCCTTTACCCACTGTTTTGTTTGAGGATTTAATTCAGTGTTATTTAAAACATAGGTAAGTACGCTTCTCGTTCTGTTTTGGGATAACTCCATATTATGGTAATAATTGCCAACATTGTCAGTATGTCCTTCAATCCTTATCTCTTCAATATTATCCTTAAATTCATGTTTTGAAATAACTTTAATATATCGCGGAAAGAAATCTTTAAGAATTACTTTAAACGCATTTTTTAGATCAAATTTATTTTTTTCAAATAAAACATCAGGTTCCTGAAATCTTATCGTTAAACTGGAATCTATTGTTGCATTCCATTTTACTAAGTCTTCTTTAAATTCAATCATTAATTCCTTATAAATATCTTCCTTTATTGCAATGTATCTTTCTGCAACTTGAGATTTTGTTTCAAATTCATCTTGCAGTTTTAATAAAGTTGAAGCCAATAATAAAACAAATATTAATAATAGTGCAGCCATCAAGTCACCTATTGATAGCGCAAAAGGATTCTCGGTTTCCTCTGTAATCTGTTTCAGTCTATTCATCCTAATTACGTTTTACCATTAAGTTTGCTCAATTCCTCAGTAAGTTCCTCTAAAATACTTTCTTGCTCAGTTACTGCATTTTTTAAAGATTCCGCAGTTTTAGTTAAAGACTCGGTGTATTTGCCCAAGAACATTTCCAAACTATTTCCTATAGCATCTTTATAATCATTTAACCCTGTTTTAATTTGGTTAAATATGCTTTTTAAACCGTCTTGAATAACAGCGAATTTCTGTGCATAATCAGTTGATACTTCCTTTGCCTTACTAAGTGAACTTTGAATTTCTTGGAGAGTTTTAGAATTATTCTCAATAAATAAATTTGCTTGTGTTGCGAATTTCATTTGAGATTCTTTAAAAGTTTCAGAGGAAGAACTTACATTTTTTGAAATATTTAACAACTCGTTACTCGCCTTTGTCAACTCAAATTGAACTTTTGAAAATTCTGAAATCGTCTCCATTACCTCATTTGATAAACCGTTCATTTTTTCAATACTTTGATTAAATACTGATAAAAGTTTATCTGAAACTTGTAAGTTCTTTGATTGTTCGTTTATCAAAATCTCCTGTCCAATCTGTAAATCACCAACTTTATTTATAAAAGTTTCACTTATTTCTTCAACTTGCTTTCTCATTTGATTAATTGAATGCTCTGACTGAGTCAAAGTTTGAACGGCAATTTCTTGAACAACTTTTTGCAATTCGCCAAAATTCTGATTTAAGTTCTCTGTCATCAATTGCATCTTAGATGGAAAATCAATTAATGAATTACCTGCCATATTGAGCAATGAAGTAAGATTTTCTAGTTCTGATTTTGTTGTCCCACTTACAGAAGTCTTAAATTCTTCTATCATTTTCCTCATTGCAATTTCTAGATCTTTGACAACATTTTGAGTCATTTCTGTTGTTGGGTCTTGTAATTTTTTGCCTAAGTTTTCTATTTCAGCTTTAAGTAAACGCAATTCAGGAATAACACCATTTTGATTATTTAGAAGCAATGATTCAAAACCAGCATCAATTTTAGATGCTAGATCTGTAGAAAAAGATTGTAATGCTTGTGATTGTTTTCTTGATTCTTCATAAATATCCCTAAATATATTTGCAGGTTTTATTAGATGATTATTTTCATCTTTATAATAAAAAATTTCCTTTAAGGTATTTTCTTGCTGTAAAAGTTGGATTTTCCTTTCATCATCTTTAGTAATTTTAAATTGTTTGTCTATTTTAAAACAATATTCATGTAAAACAGTATGTAGACTATGAGTTTGAATTTTCTCAAGTCCAGTAAATATTAGTGAGAATAACATCCCCCAAATCGATGAAACAAAAGCTGTCCCCATTCCTGATAGTAGTATCTCTATACTATTTTTTATCTCATCAGTTGAAGAAGTTTTGAAGTTACTTATACCAAAAGTCAATCCAACAAAAGTTCCTAAAATACCAAAACCGACTAAGATACTTGGGGTAGAGTTAAGTAATTTTAGGTACGTCTTTTTCGAAATGAGATTCATTTCATTAAAATAGTTTGATGCAAATTCGTCAGTTTTAGAACCACCATTAAAATTAATAAAAGTTGATTTGTATTCTTCCCACACGGATTTTAATTCACTATTAGAAATATTATCAATGTTTGGAAAAACTTTTAATGATTTTTCAACTTCATCTTTTATTTTATGAATCATTTGAATTAAATGAAAAACACCTATAAAAAAAATAATTATTGTAATTATTACCCACCAAATAGTCAGTGTGTTGTTGTCAATGTTTACTAATGATTTATAAGGAAATAGTTTATAGAAAAAGTCCATACTAATTTGTTTTAATGTTCATAATGAGTGTTGGTAAAATTGCACTTTTTGACAAAGCTTTGGTTGTAGCGGTAGCTTGTGGGGCTTTGGCAATGTGTGCAATGTGGGTCGGCAATTGTTTAAAAAAATGTGCGGTGGGAAAAAAATAAAAAACATTAGGTCGGCTTGAGTGTCGGCTTTCAGATATTGTCAATATTTCGTTTTTCTGTCCTTTCACAATTGTTTACTTTTCAATGTTTCTATTGTCCGTTTCCTACACTTGCCTGTAACGTTCCGGGAGTATGCACCGCCTTCCCCTTTCACCTCGTAAACCTACAAAGT
>DYKL01000652.1:0-1080 GCA_020722645.1 Acetofilamentum sp.
CTTTATGCCAAAAATGTCAAATTTTACCAACAATTTTTCATAAAAGAGCCTGAAAATTTAAAAATTATTCTTCTCTTGAACATCTTTGTCTGACAGCTTCGTAAATAATAACAGAGGCTGCATTAGACACATTTAGTGACTCAATTTCTCCCAAAATGGGTATTTTTACGACAAAATTTGAAATTTTTAATAAATCTGTTGAAATTCCTTTGTCTTCGGCACCCATAATAATTGCAGTCGGGAGCGAAAAATCAGTTTCAAAGTGATATAATGATGCTTTTTCACTTGCCGCAATAATTTGTAATCCGCTGTATTTCAGATACTTAATTGTGTTGTTGATGTTGCTTGTTCTTACTATCGGAATTTTAAATAAAGCACCGGCAGAGGTTTTAATTGCATCTTCATTGATTTCGGCACTGCCTTTGTCTCTGATTATTATCGCCTGAACACCTGCACATTCAGATGTTCTGGCAATAGAACCGAAATTTCTGACATCTGTAATTCCGTCAAGTATCAGAAAAAGAGGTATTTTACCCTGCTCAAAAACAAATTGAGTAACATCTTCTATTGTTGTGTATTCGATTAAGGATACAAACGCTACAACGCCCTGATGATTGGCGGTTGTAATACGATTTATTTTTTCAATCGGAACAAACTGAAATGGAATTTGATTAGATTTAGCAATATTAAACAGTTCGTTAAACAATTCGCCTTTTAAATCTTTTTTAAAAAGTATTTTTTCTATTGTTTTCCCTGATTTTATTGCTTCAATTGCGGTTCTGATACCGTATATGTAATTTTTTTTCATTTTTTGTCAATTAAATTTCTTCCAAAGATAAATAAATTAAGTGAACTTTTTGCAAAATAGTTAATAGTGCATAGTTAATAGTGCATAGTGCATAGTTGATAGTGCATAGTTAATAGTGCATTGTGCATAGTTGATAACTCAACGAAGGCGTCAGCCAACAATATAACAACGTCTCTGCGAGGAACGAAGCAAAACGTCATTGCGAGGAACGAAGCAAAACGTCTCTGCGAGGAACGAAGCAAAACGTCATTGCGAGGAACGAAGCAAAACGT
>DYKL01000165.1 GCA_020722645.1 Acetofilamentum sp.
GAAATCCCTAATATTTTTTAACATGATTATTAACTTTTCAATTCAATTTAGGATACAAAAATTCTTTTGTTATTTCAAAGTGTCTGAAATTGACTTTATCGTATCTTTAGCGAAAATATTATCAAAATCTTTTTTGAATAAAATCCCAATGCCTTGTGTGTATGGACCTTTTTCATATTCGTTTCTGTTTGTTTTGTTATAAGCTTTAAGTAAAAGGTTTCCTTTTTTGTTCAGTTTAACATCAACTTCAAAATCACCGATAAAATTACTTTGTGTTTCAGGATTATTCCCTCCAACTCCAACATCGGAATTAATACTTACCCTGTCGTTAAGAATAGGGATAGATACTTGCACATCAAACTGGTCGCTTGTTTGTTCGTTTCCAGTTTCGTAGTTTACATCAAAATCAATGTCAGAGCTTAAATTTCCAAGTAAAGAATTCAGTTGATTAGAAATTAAATCGCCTGCATTAAAAGCTTCCGAAGCAACAGATGGGTCAGGGTTAAAGGTTAATCCTGGCAATGGCTGAAAACGCCCGAAAATCAACAGAGATAAAAACTGTTTGTTGATGTTTGCGTCGTCAAGAGTTTTTAATTGTCCGGAAATTCTTTGGTCAGCTTTCGGTAAATCGACTTTAAATCTGATTTCAGGATTTAAAATAGGTCCATAAAGATTTATGTAACAATCAGCCTGAGTTTTTTGTTCAAGATAATTTTCATCTAATAATAAATGATACAAATTGACATTTTTGATTGAATATAGCGTTGAAATATCAATAATTCCTTCGGTGGGTTCGCCATTAAAAACTATTGAACTACCTTTAACAATTTCAAATTTTCTGGTTAAGATATTTTCCAGCACAAAATTGTAAACACCTCTTGTTATACTTATTTTACCGAAAAGTACAATATCCCCCAGCGAAGTCTGTTTTACTTTTACATTTCCTTCACCTTGAATTTCAAGAGCTTCACCTGTGAGTTCATCGAAAATAATTTTGAATTGTGCATCGGGTTTTAAATTAATATTTATGTCAATATCAATGTTAGATGATAATTTGTCTTCTTCATCATCATCAAAAACAGTGTCGGCAGGGGATACAAAGGTTACAATTGCAGTTTTGTTCGAGACCTCTTCGGGTCTGTCTAAGAGCAAAGTAAAATCTGTATTTTTTTCAGTTGCAACATCAGCTGTAAAAAGTAAATTTTCAAGATAACCTTTGACTGAAAAATTACCCGAAGCAATAATCTTACCGTAGTATTTACTTTTGTTTGTCCTTGGTAAATCAACAAAGGCAATTGTATCGGCTCTGAAATACATATCAATGTATGGGTCGTTAAAATCTTTGTGTTTAACAGTACCATACAACATAGCATCTCCGACAAGTTTTGGACCTACCAGAATAGTTGTGTCCAAAATTATCAAATTATTGCTGAGTTTAATATTCATACCACCGTTAATTGAGTAATTAACTCCGGTTTCAGGTATTAAAAAAGCTCCAAACAGGTTTATGTCGCCCAGAATGTTATAGAAGAGCATATCACCTTTAATTCTGAATTTTCCTTTTAAATTAGAGTTTTTGGAGAATTTAACATAATCATCTATGTAAGGAGCTAATGCTCTCATTTTCAGGTTATCAATTTCAAAACTAAAGTCAAAAGATTGAGATTCTATAAAGTAATCTCCTTCAACGTAAAGTGTTCTGTATATTTTGACAACTTTTTTTTCTTTTCCTTCAATTTGTTCAGTAACTTCTTCAATTCTCTGAACAGTAATTTCGTTATGGAGCAATTTTTGTTTGTCAACCCATTTGAGACTTTGCTCAACATCACCAAGAGCGACATCATTTATAGCAAAACGATCTATATGGCTTGTCATAACTATTTTCGGAGTGTCCATTAAACCGACAGCCATAAAATTGCTCATCATATAACCTTCAAGTTTGATATTCGGCAAAATCGGATTTAGTTGTGTTAAATCGAATTTCTGCATACCTACGATTAGAGTATCTTCTTTATTATCAGATATTTTGCCGTATAGTCCTACGTATTGTTTGACATTGCTCCCTTCTTTCAGGTAGCTCCATAATGTGGTTTTATTTATAAGAATTCCGGTTGAGTCATAGTTTATACTATCTGAGTAGAAAACCCACATCTTGTCGTTAACAAAAAAAGTATCTTGTGGCACAATAATTTTAACAAGGACATTCTGTAAAGAATCTTTCCTGAAAAATACATTTGCATTTATATTACCGGAGTTTCTTTTTTGAGATTCGTTTGACCAATTTATATTTGTCGATGCAGTGTCGTTTTTTGCAACAAATGAAAATTTGAAGTTTTCAAATCGCATATCAGATAATCCTATCGAATCGCAATCTATTGTTGTTGTAAGATTATTGGTGTCTCCTCTGAGTAAAAGTTTAAAATTTATGAGATTTGTACCGGATAAAATAACTGAGTCTGTGGATATTCCAAATTCGTATTTTTTTTGAACAGTATTAACAAAACCGCTGAGAAAAGAATTTTGAGCCAAGTTTAAATCGGGATAAAATATATCTGTAACAAGGCTAATGTCTTTAAAAACAATGTTAAATTTAAAATCGTTACTAACAATTTTCTCGGTTTTAAAAATATCAACAACTGAATCTGACGAAGTAGATGGAAAGTAATAAGAAGAAATATTTTCAAAAAAATATGATAAGTTATCAAAATCAAAAGTTCCTATTGCATAAGCATCAATAATGTCAGTGTTGAGAATATAGTTTTTTACGAAATTATCAGATGCCTTCTTTGTGTTCGTAGCAATCAGTGAAAACTCGTTTATTGTAAGTTGTTGTAAGTTTTTAATCAGATTTATTTTTTCAGTAAGAAAAACCTGACCTTGCAGTTCTTCAATATCTTGTCCTTTGAATTCTGCTGAAATACCAAAAGACAAAGCAGCATAAGGGTCATCTTTAATTATGTTTAATTGATACAATTTAGCAGTGTCAACATTTATTTTAACTTTGCTTGTTTTATCATTATCTGTCAAATAAACCTCCCCGTTCAAGTTCATTACCAGATTAGAATCGCTGACAGTAACAAAACCTTTTGCCATTTTATTGTCAATATAAAAGTCTGAGTTGATATTTTTGTAATTATATCCGTTAAAGTAAAATTCAGAAACATCAAGTTTGTTTTTTGCTGAATACAAATCACCGTTTAAAGTAAGAAAAAAAGTATCTTTCAACGTAACTTTTCCGAATAATGGATCTTTCATAACACAGCCAAGGTCAAAAGACTGCAAATCAATCAAGCCTGATATTTTATTACTGTTTTCAAAAGTTAAAACATCAAAATTTACTTCGGCAAATCCTGCAGACGTTGAAAAAAGACCATATAGATTAAAATCATTCATGTTACCTGTTATTCCGCCGGTATATTCAATTTTTTCAGGGATTTTTATATCTGAGGGCAATTCGAAAAAATGAGCATTATTGTCAAAAGGATTTTTCAGTGATGTTAAATCATACAGGTTAACAGAAAAAGAATTAACCGTAAATCTGAAAAAAGCGTTTTCTATGTCAGGTAAACCTATAATTTCAAAATCAGCATATAAAAAATTGTTGTTTTTGTATTTAAAAATGAGGTTTTCGGCGTAAAGGTTACCAAGATTACCTTCTGCTGTTATTCCGAACTTGAAACTTTCGTTGTAATTAATGAATAAAGGAGAGAAGTATTGTAAATCGCTTAAAACAAATGTATTGTTGTCTCTTAAGCTTATTTCGGTTCTAATATTTTCAATATTTTCAGAAAAATCATCAGGTGAGTTGTAATAAAAATTAGCATAATCTAATGAAAAGCGTGATTTATTAAGCCTGAATCTTAATTTTTCGACTGATAAAAAAGAATTTGAATAATTTATATTGGCAGAAAAACTTTTTACTAAAAAACCTGATTTGTCAACAAAACCTAATTTTCTGATTTTCAGAGAAATAGAATCATCATTCATATAAAAATCGTCAATTATAAGATTAAAGTTTTTAATCGCCAAAGTATCAAAATCAAATTCATACGGTAAAGTATCTTTTTCTTGAGTTGTGTATAAAATTGTTGATTTTTCGATATTTATTTTCTTAATAACTATTTTTGTCGAATTTTCTGTTTGAGTTGTGTCGGATTCGGAATAAGGAATGTTGTCTATAAAAAAATCAAAGTTTGAATATCCGGTTGAATCAATTCTGTACTCGGTTGAAAAATCGTAAATGTCAATTTTCCCTATTATTAATTCATTTTTTCTGAATTTGTACATCAAAGGTCTGACTTTTAACTTGTTGATATAAAACAATGTGTCAAGCTGGTAGTCTTCTATGTATAAATCTTTGATTAAAACATCAAAAGGTGCAAAAAAAGATATATGTCCTATTGAAACATTAGTATTTAACTGTTCATTGATTATCTGAGTAGTTTTATCGACAATAAACCTCTGGACAGGTTTTATTTGAATTGCAAATAATACTATAACAGGTAAAAAGATAATAAAAACGACGAAAACAATTAATATTTTTAAATATTTTTTGAGTTTAAACATTCTATACAAATCAAAACACAAAAATACACTTTTTTAATTTATAACTTTTAGCTTTTTAAATTATTTACATAATTATCAATATACAAAAAATTAATTTTCAAAATATTTCATTTTTATTGAATTGATTTACAATAAATTATAATGAAAAATCAAATGAGTTGGCATTTTAATTTTCAAAATCAAAAATGTTTTTTACTTTTGTTAAAAAAAACGATAAAACCAGAATAAATGGAAGCAAAAGCACTACAAGGCGGCGAATTTTTATGCCGTAAAACAAATTCAAACGATGTTTTTATACCCGAAGAATTTTCGGAAGAGCAATTAATGATAGCTCAAACCTGCAATGATTTTCTAAATGCAGAAGTTATTCAAAATGTTAATAGGTTAGATGAACACGAAGAAGGTTTAATGCCACAAATATTGAAAAAAGCAGGTGAAATGGGGCTTTTAGGAGTTTCGATACCCGAAGAATACGGTGGATTTGGACAAAATTTTGTAACATCAATGCTTGCAAGCGATGTAATGGGAGCCGGTAATGCTTTTTCAGTTGCATTTTCAGCTCATAGCGGAATTGGTTCGTTACCTATTCTTTATTATGGTAATGAAGAGCAAAAACAAAAATATCTGCCTCGATTGGCATCGGGTGAATTGTTGGGAGCATATTGCCTGACAGAGCCGGGAGCCGGTTCTGACGCTAACTCCGGAACTACAAAAGCAGTTCTTTCAGAAGACGGAAAACATTGGATTATTAACGGGCAGAAAATGTGGATTACAAACGGAGGTTTTGCTGATGTTTACACAGTTTTTGCCAAAATTGACAATGACAGAGTTTTAAGTGCGTTTATTGTTGAAAGAGGATTTGAAGGTATCAGTTTCGGGGCAGAAGAACATAAAATGGGAATAAAAGGTTCTTCGACAGTTCAGGTTTTTTTCAACGACTGTAAAGTACCTGTCGAAAATCAACTTGGAAAAAGAGGAGAAGGTTTCAGAATAGCTTTGAATATTCTTAATTTAGGTCGTATAAAACTTGGTGCCAATGTTATCGGTGCATCAAAAAGAGCTATTACAGTTTCTGTAATGTATGCAAATGAAAGAAAACAATTCCGTTCATTGATTTCTTCATTCCCTGCAATCAAATTTAAACTTGCCGAACAAGTTATAAGAGTATTTGCAAACGAAACAACAGTATACAGAATCAGCAAAAATATCGAAGATGCAGTAGAAATGTATATTTCACAAGGATTAGACAAAGGAGTTGCAAATGTTGATGCACAAAGAGATTTCGCTATTGAAGCGGCTCTGATAAAGGTGTACGGCTCAGAAATGTTAGACTTTGTTGTTGATGAAGGTGTTCAGATTCACGGTGGAATGGGATTTTCTGCCGAAACCGAAATTGAAACAATGTACCGCGATTCTCGTATTAACAGAATTTTTGAAGGTACAAACGAAATAAACAGAATGGTTGTTTCTGATACAATGATTAAAAAAGGTATGAAAAAAGCAATAGATTTGTTGCCCGAAGCTGAAAAAGTCTGGGCTGAAATCGAAAATCTGCAAGAAACACCTACTTTTAGCGACGACTATCATACAAGAAATCAACAGTATATCGAAAATTTCAAAAAGGCAACTTTGCTTATTACCAAACTTTCTATTGAAAAATTAGGCAAAAAAATCGAAACCGAACAGGAAATACTTTTCAATCTTGCTGATATGATGATGCAGTTGTATGTTGTTGAATCAAATCAACTTAGAGTAGAAAAAATGGATAAAGTTATTAAAAAACACGACATTGATTTATATAAAGATATACTTGATGTTTTAATGTACGAAAGTTCTCAGATTATCTACAAAGCAGGTTTAGATGCGATATTTTCAATTACAGAAGAATCCGAACAATCCAAATTTGTTAAAGCTTTATTACATTATACAAAAGTAAAACCTGTTAATTATATTAATGCTCGTAGAAATATTGCAAATAAATTAATCGAAGAAAACAGATATTGTTTTAGTAATTATTAAAAAAATATTAAAATGAAAAGAATTAAATATTTATTATTATTAGCTGTTGTAGTTTTCTCTTTATCTTCTTGCAAAGAAAAAAAAGAAGATAATACAAAAGATGAAATAAAAACTGGGACTGATAAAATTGAAAACACAAATCCGAGCGATGGTAAATATTATTCGGAAGAATATCGTTTCAAAGTTAAATTTGCAGGAAACCCTGATGTTGAGCCGGAACAGGAAGTTGCAAAGGGTTTTTACGTCAAAACTTTTATGTATGATGGCGGTGATAATGGAGATATGGTCGTTGCCGGAAGAATGGACGATTTATATGCTGAATTATTTGAAGGCAGTGAAGAAGAATTGGCTGTCAGCATAAGAGATGCAACATTGGAAAATTTGAATGCCGGATTAGATAAAGAAGAAAATGTTACAATAAATGGTTATCCTGCAAGCTATTACGAAGCAAGCGGTAATTTTGAAGGTGTAGATTTCAATGTTAAAGGTGCAAATATTATTAAAGACAAGTTTATCTATATTATTATTTGTTTCAGCAAATCTGTACCTGTTGAAAATAAACAGTACAATGACTTTGTAAATAGTTTTGAAATGCTTTGATTTGTTAAATGTCTGATAATCAATGCTTTTTTTTGTTAACAATTGCTGATTATCAGGCAGTTTTTTTCTTGTTTACCATTATTGATTTTGAACTTAATTCATTATTAAACACGGAAATCAAATTTTACATTGAAATTTAATATACTGCATTGAAAACACTTTTTTCAAATAAATACGTAAAGGTCTATATAGTGTCTGCAAGAAAACGTCAATAACTGCGTTATTCTTGATAAAAAAATACTCGTTTTTTTTATCTTCGAACTAAACGAAATGGTCTCATAAACACTTTGAAAAAATAATAATGGTCTTTTCCTTAATATTAAGATGAAATAATTATCTGTGTAAAAAAATG
>DYKL01000166.1 GCA_020722645.1 Acetofilamentum sp.
TCTTTTTATCTTTGTATTGTCTAAAAAATAGTTTTTAGACTGAACTCTTAAATTAATAACAAAAACAAAAAGGACTACTGAAAGTTGAAAAATAAATTGATAAAAAGTGTTCTTGTTTGACAAAATCACAATCAAAAGACTTAAAAAAAAAACAAAATGCAATAAAATCATAAACAATTGACAATTTAAAAAAACATAAACATAAAAAAAGTACATTTGCTAAAAAAAAGATGAAACAATTACTTCTACTTTTTATAATTTTAACTAATTTTACTGCTTATTCTCAAAGTTACCTGACACATACGAGAGTAAAAGAGGCTTATGAAGAAAAAAAAGATTTTCTGGAAGAAATATTAAAAGAAAAAGGTATAGAATCTTTTAAAATTAATATTTTAATGATTGGTCTTAAAAGCGAAAAAGAACTTCAAGTGTGGGTTAAGCATAAAGATTCTACCATATACAAACATCTGATTACTTATGATTTTTGTAGTTTCAGCGGAGAATTAGGACCTAAAAGACAAGAAGGAGACGGACAGATTCCGGAAGGTTTCTACTACATAAGTTATTTTAACCCATACAGTAGCTTTTTGTTATCATTAAAAGTCAGTTACCCGAATCAATCAGATAAAATATTAGCGACTTCAAAATATCCGGGTACCGATATATACATTCACGGCGGATGCGCAACAATAGGCTGCATTCCTATTACAGATGACAAAATCAAAGAATTATATGTTCTGGCATGTATGGCAAAAGAAGCCGGACAGTCAAAAATTTCGATTTATTTGTTTCCAACTGCATTAACAGATGAAAATTTTTCAAAACTTTCAAAAAATCAGACATATTTAAAAAATATTAAATTCTGGGCAAATTTGAAACAAGGTTATGATTTATTCGTAAATAATAAAAAAGAACTAAAATATTCAGTTGATGCTCAAGGAAAATATATATTTGAAAATGTTAATTAACATTTAAAACTTGCACAATAAGAATAATTTAGATTAAATTTGCAATGAAAACAATAAAAACTATATAAAAACCCAATATTATGAAAAATTTAATACTTTTAACAATAGTCGCTATGCTGTTTGCCTCCTGCAAAACAGTTTATGTTTACCACGATGACGTTTACAGTTCTCATAAACCGGTGGTTTACCAAAAAGTTCCTGACCAAAACGTTCAGGTGGTAAATGATACAATAGTTGTTTCTGACGAAAACTCAGATAATTACGTTGTAGATGAAAATTATGATGAATATCCCGAATACATTGTAATTGGCGATTCTTATGCTTCAAGGTTGAGTCATTTCGACAATGCATTTATTGTTTATGATTACTACGATTACTGGTATAACGACTGGTATTATGATTATTACTGGTACAGACCATATTATTCATACTATAATTGGTACAGACCTTATTATTACTCTTACTGGTACTACGATTATTACTGGTACGGTTCATATTGGCATACACCTTATTATTATAGCTACTGGAACGGATACAACAACGGCTACTGGAATGGCTACTGGGACGGTTATTGGGATGGAAACTGGGACGGAAATGACGGAAATACTTATGGACACCGCTCAAGAGTAGTATCAAACGGAAATACAAACGGCAGGACATATAATCCCAACGGCTCCCGTTCATACACAAGCTCAAATTATTCAAGAAGTAATCCCAACGGAAACAATACAAATACAAATTACTCAAGAAATAACACAAACAATAATGTAAGCCGTTCTTATAATTATGCATCAAATGATGTAAACATTACAAGAAGCAATAATAATTCAACAAATACCAACAAAAATAATAATTACAGTCGTTCTCAAAGTTATTCTTCGCCTAATAATAATACAAATACTAATTATTCAAGAAGCGATAACAACAGTACTAATTACAACAATACTAATACTAATTATTCAAGAAGCGATAATAATACTAATTACAACAATACTAATTCTAATTATTCGAGAAGTAATACAAATATCAATTCAAACTATAACAATTCAAACAACAACAATAATTGGAATTCAAGAAGTTATAATAACTCAAACAGTTACAATTCAAGTAGCTCAAGCAGTTCAAGCGGATTTAACAGTTCAAGAAGCAATTCTTCTTCATCATCAGGCTCACATTCAAGCTCGTCTTCAAGTTCCGGTTCTCATTCAAGTTCCGGTTCACATTCAGGAGGAAGACGATAATCAGATAAATCAAAATGCCACCATAAAAGGTGGCTTTTTTAGTAAAAACAAAATCTTAAAAAATATGAAAAAATTAATATTAGCTGTAATAATAGTATTTACAGCAGCTTACGGATTTTCACAAAACGAAATTGACGCATTCAGATTTTCAGAAGCCTTTTATGGAGGTACTGCAAGAGCAATGTCAATGGGTGGAGCATTTGGTGCGCTTGGTGCTGACTTATCAACTGCTTCTACAAACCCTGCCGGTATAGGAGTTTATAAACAATCAAGCATAACTTTTGCACCTATGGTTGTTATGACTAACGTAGAAGCTGATTTCAACGGAACTAATGCTGCAAATGACAAATTAACTATGACAGTAGCTAATGTAGGCGGTGTTTTTGGTTTTAGAAACGAAAATTCTCCGCTTAAATCATTCAATCTGGCATTCGGTTACAACAGATACAACGAATATGGTCAAAATTATCTTATAAACGGTATAAACGACAAAGGATCCTTGATGGATTCCTATATGCTCGAAGCAAACGGTACACATCCTGAAAACTTAAATTCCTTTACAACATTTTTAGCTTGGAATACTTGGCTTTTAGATACAGTGCCGGGAACTTTAAATTATACAAACCCTTTATGGTGGGCGCTACCGGCAGATCAAACCCCACAATACGGTCAAACTGTTACTAAATCATCACAAGTTAAAGGTGGAGCAGGAGAAACATTTTTTACTGCTGCTTTAAATTATAACGATTTCTTTTATTTTGGAGCAACAGTCGGAGTACAATCATTCAACTATAATCATCTGACAGTTTACACCGAAGAAAATTTTGTTGATAATGATGATTTAGAATCATTCAGATATACCGAACATTTGACTGATAACGGAACAGGAGTTAATTTCAAAGCCGGAATTTTACTCAAACCATTAAAATTTGTAAGATTCGGCGGTGCTTTCCACTCTCCTACTTACTTTACAATCTATGACAAATACGACATAACAATGGAATCATTCTGGGCTAGTCCGGATATTAATGGTGTTTACGATTATTACAGTTCTTCACCGGTAAATGATTATACTTTTAATTTACTAACACCAATGCGATTGATGGGGAATTTAGGTTTTGTTATCTGTGATTTTGCCTTAATTGATGTCGATTACGAATATGTAGATTACAGTTCAATGCGTTTAAGTGCTAATGATTACCTGTTTACAGAAGAAAACAATGCTATCAGAAACGACTTTAAACCCACACATAATTTTAAAGGAGGTTTTGAAATCAGACACGGTATGATGAGCGTAAGAGGTGGTTATGCATATTACGGAAATCCATACAGAAACAGCAATGTTTACGAAAAAACTCAAATAACCGGAGGTATAGGTTTTGCAAATGAATACCTATTTGTTGATTTTGCTTACATTCACGATTTTCATAAGTATAACCAGTATTTGTACAACGGATATGTTGATGAACCGGTTCCTGAAATGAGCAAATTATCAGGATTGATAAATGTTACAATGGGAGTAAGATTTTAGTTTTTTTAAAAAATATAAAAAGCTGTCTGAATTATATAAAATCAGGCAGTTTTTTTAATTCCATTTTGCAAGCACCTGATATACAGGTTTTTCGTCAATATTTTTTTCAATTATTTCAGTAGTAATATTTTTACAACCAACAAATTTCAAGCTGTTTTCTATCCAACCTGAAATTCTGTATATTATAAGGCTGTATTTTCCTTTTATTCTATAAAATTCAACAATTCCTTCGTATCTTTCTGATTTTAGTACTTTCGCATCTGTATCTGAGTAATAAGTCGAAATTATACTTTTTGCCCGATTCAGTTAAAACTGGGGTGTGGCTACTCTGACAAATACTTTGTAAATACCTTTTAATGCAACGTCAGAGCTATATTTGCCAATTTCACGAAAAAATTCTTTGGGTTCAAGTTCAAAATTTCAGATGCAATAAGAGAAGGTTCGTAAAGTGAATCTTCAATTTTGTACCATTTGTTTGCAAAAAATATTTGAGTCCGGTCTAAAAAGCCAGTTTTATTTCAGTTAAACAATTTATGTACTTGATTATCAGTGTTTTTAAAAATGTTTCGTAATTTATGTAAGATGCTTATTTTCAGTAACTTAACTTTATGAACTTTCAACTTTATGAACTTTATAGACTAAACTCTTAAATATCTTTACTTTGTGAACTTATATTTTCAATCCATTTGCTGTATTTATCCTTACTTTTCAGTTCGATAAACTCAGGAAGTGTTTTAATAGCAGTACCTTTAACAAGCATTTTCAAATAATTTCTGCAAATATAAAAAAAAGCACATATATATTTTATATTTTATTAAGTAACTTTTTATTATTGGTTTATGTCTTAATAATAACAACATAATCTTTCAAAACAAAAAAAAACTGCTTTAAAAAAGCAGTTTTTTGATTTATTATTTAGGAAAATAAATTTTCACACCTCCTGTAGCTTTATTTTCAAGCACCAATTTATCCTTAGAAATTTCAACAATTTTGTAAACTACTCCTTCTTTTGTAGTTCCGGCACTGCTGTCCCATTCCATCATAGTAATTTCAGTTTCATCTTCGTTGATTTCCCAATAACCAACAACTTCAAGAGCTAAAAATCCTTCACCAATTGTGCTAGAATAAGCCAATTTTGATTTGTCTTTTTGATCTCTGTCGAAAACCAAAGTTTCAGCAAGAAAATCAGCAAAATCACCAACATCTCCGGTAAGCTCAATGTCAGCAACAATGCCGGTAGCATCTTCCAAAGAATCAGTTGATGCATCTAATGTTTCTTGTGGCTGAAGTTTCCAAGCCTGAGAAATTAGAATTTCACCTTTTTCTTTTAGTTTTACTTCTTTGCCTTCACTTTTGCAACCAATAGCAAAAACAAGACTAAGTGTAAAAAGCAACAAGAAATTTAATTTTTTCATTTCGATTATTTTTAATGTTTATAAAGCACTAAAATAGATTATTTGTTTGTTAAAAAAAAATATTTAGTCAAAAAAAAATATTTAGTCAAAAAAAAATATTATTTAGAAATAATGTGCATAAATTCTAATTGCAATCTATTGAAAATCAGTAAATTACAATTACATTACTCTTTTCACGTAAATTTTATTATCATTCATTGAAACCGAAATTTCTTTTACTGAAACATTATCAATAGTATAATTTTTTTCAGTTTTTTCAATAATTTTTTCAGAATTTTCTTTCAGCCACAAATTATATTCATTTTCTGTCAAAGACGATTCTTTCCAGAATTCAATTTCGTTAAATGCAGGTTCATTAAATCTTTTTTGAATAAAATCTTTATCAATATAAGCAATTAAACTGCCTGCTTTGGGACCTTGTTGTTTGTTTAACATTACTCTGTATATAGCTTCAAAAGCTAATTTCGGATTAATAGGAGTTAGTCTGGAAGCATCAAAAACTGCAGTTTGGAAATTATCTTCCGTAGGCTTGATATTTTTAATATGTTCAGCAAATATTCTAAGAAATGCTATTTGAGTCTGACTTAATTCATTTGCTTCTAAAGGCATTTTTTCCTGTAACTGAATACGTTCTTCTTCGGAAGCAAGATTTTTTAACCAATATTTGGCAGCATTAACACGTCTTTCGAGATTTTTCTTTTCTGCGTTAGTTAGTTTTCTGTTTAATCTTTCTTCTACCTTTTCATTAATATTAATGTGTGGCAACTGGATTAAAGTTACTATCAATGAAAAATCAACAACTTCATATTTTTCATCAGAAAAAACATTTGACAAAGTATAAATTTGTTTTTCGTAATCAACAAGCTCTGTACCTTGAATAAATTTATTGTGTAATTTGTCGTAATCATTGAACAACTTTGTAATAAACATTTGCGAAGGTTCAAAATTAATTGCTCTTTTAGGTTGTGTATTTAACATCAAATACCGCAATATTTCAGCAGGCAAAAAATTTGTCATATCCCTTGCAGTCGCACCAATCCCTTTTGAAGACGACATTTTAGCACCACCCAACAAGAAAAATCCATAAGGAATATTTACTGGTGGATTATAATTGAAGATTTTACGACTAACTGCATCAGCAACATCTCTTGAACCACCGCGTGTGTTATGGTCGGTTCCGGCACCTTCTATTGTGATATTCAGATATTTCCACTTAGCAGCCCATTCAACTTTATAAGGTAATTTTCCGTTGCCGTTAAAAGGAGACATTTTCCCTTTATGCCCGCAACCTTTTGCCCAAGTAACCATATCATCGCGACATACATAAGTAGCTTCTTTGCCGTCCCAGTCAATAATCTGAGTTGTGCCTAACTTTCCGCATTTTTCGCATACTACCTGTGCCGGAAACCAATCATTTGGGCGGTCTGAATTACTTACTCTTTTGTATATTTCACGAACTTCGGCAGCACGGCTCAAAAGAGTGTCAATAGCCTCGTTAAAAAAACCGCTTTTGTAATAATCACGCATATAATAAAATTCAGCCTCAGCTCCGATTTCGTCAAAAATTTTGAAAAAGTCCGAAATATAATGCATAGCTAAATCTTTATGTTCTGAACCTTTTGGAGCAGGTACATTTGATAAAGGAGCACCTAAGTATTTATCATATTTTTCGGCTGTTTCACCACCCGGCAACTCGTCCATCGGGTCATAGTCGTCTGAACCATATATATTTTTGACTTTTATTCCTTTATCTTTCAAAAACTTATAAACTGCATCGTGTATTAAAACACCACGTAACGCACCTACGTGAGGTTTTCCAGAAGGAGATTTTGCATCATTAACTACCTGAACATCAGCGTCATGTAGTTTTTTTTCTAAATCGTCTAACCAACTCATTTTTAAATTATTTTGATTTTTTGCTCGGCAAATGTAATATTTTTTTTTGAATTAAGAATATGGGAATTACGAATAATGAATAATGAATGTTGAATTTTGAATGGTATTGTTTCATTTACTTCGTACCTCGTAATGACGTTTTTAAATTGTTGGCTGACGCCTTATATCAAGTTTGTCGAGTTGAAGCAATGAAACAACTTCAATGAGAAGAGGTACGAAGCAAAACTTCATTGAGAGTTAAAACTTCTCTGCGAGGCTTTGCGAAGCAGACTCTACGAAGCACCTGCTTGGGCGTAAGATTGCGTCGCAAAACGTCATTGCGATACACGAAGCAAAGCCTCGCAATGACACAAAGCGTATGAAGCAAATGAAGCAATGTAAAGATTATTTATTACTGAAAATTTTTGGTTTAGCTAATTTTAATTTTGCAAAAAAAT
>DYKL01000167.1 GCA_020722645.1 Acetofilamentum sp.
TCTCACCTGACTGAATTTCAGATATATAAGTATAGACTTACGGATTTAAGGATTACTAAGAAAATATTAGCCTAAAAAATTTTATCTTGCCTACGTTTTTTTGTTAAAAATGCATACATCACTTGATATTACTGCAATAGACCCAAATTTAGCCGGTGAACTTCCGTTGTAATTACATTTTTTAGTTTTTATTTATTTTTGATAAACTGTCTATCTGTCTTGTGTCGGTGCAGAATTACTAGATGATGCTCTCTGACTTTTTATTTTTTTTTATTAATTTTTTTGTTTTTTCGAAAATTCATTGTACGTTTGCAACGTTGTTGCATTTGAAATGAATTTGCATTTATGAAAGCTGTTGAAATTTTAAATAACCATAAGATTAAACGAACAAGTTGTCGTGAAGGAATTATTGAAGTTGTCATGACAGCCAAACATGCCTTATCTGAAAATGAAATCAGGGAACGACTGTCTGGTAATTATGACCGTACAACTTTTTACCGTTCATTCAAAACACTTGAAGAGTGTAAAATAATCCATAAAATCGTTATTGATAATCAATTAGTTAAGTATGCACTTGATAATACAGTAACACATAAAAATGAGCATGCACATTTCTTTTGCACTAAATGTAATACTGTACAATGCTTGGATAATGTTACTGTACAAAAATATAAATTACCCGATGGTTATTCTGATTTTGAAACAGATGTTTTAATCAAAGGTATATGCGTAAATTGTAAAAATCAAAATAAAATTGATTAAACTTAGAAAACATATTGCTTTTTTAATATTTGAGATATTCTTATTCCCAATCTTATTTCAATCACTGCATATAATTAGGCATCATTCACCCGATTATAAATGCGAACATAATAATTGCTTTCAAAAAATAGCTAATACTTATTTTAATTCAAATGGTCAAAATTTATCAGAAAATGAAAAAACATGTTTAATACGCGAATATCAGTTTTCGATAAATGATTTGCCAAAAATTTCATTTTTTTATGCAGTAATTTCTGTTTTTACTTATGCTTACATTGAAGCAACAATAGAGCAGTATTATAAACAAGTTTTTTCGGACATAACACCCAGAGCCCCACCTGTTTATAGAGTTGAAAGTTTATAAAGTTGAAAGTCAAAAGTTTATTCGCATATTATTATTTTTTTAATGGTGCTTATGAGGGTTTAGCCGTTATGTCGATTTTTTTCTAATATTTTTTAGTCTCTTCTCTCGCAAGCGTCCGCTTGTGAATGAAGGGCTAAATTAAAAAATTGCAAAATCCTGTAACTTTAAACTTTTAACTTTATAACTCAATCAGTCTTTTGAATTTTTGGATTTTGGTTCAAACCTGTTGATTTTGTCGGTGGGGACACCGGCAAAAGCATGTTTACAGACGTTTAAGGTGTCCGCACCTGAAATTTCAACGGTTTTAAACCAAGACACAATTTTTGTGGTGTTGTAATCTCAAATTTTAATATGATTAAATTTTTCGTGATTTTAATGGCAATGGGCATTTTGTCTAATTTTTCCATTGCACAAACGTATTATGAACTTAGCGGGACTGTTGTTGATGAAAATAATGAGCCATTAACAGGAGCAACTGTATTGCTGCTTCCCGTTAAAAAAGCTGCAATAACTGATGCCAATGGTGTTTTTAGTATTAAGGATTTAACAAAAGGAAAATACACCATTGAGTTATCATTTGTTGGCTATAACACACTTATTGATACAATTGTCCTTGAAGAGAACAAAAAATACAAGTTTCAATTAGATGTTTCTTCACTTAGTTTGCAAGAAGTTGTAGTTACTGATAACTATTCCGAAACACGAAAAAATGAGGTATCGCTTAATATTGAGATTGTTAATGACGATTACCTGAAACAAAATCTCGGAGGAAGCCTTATGAGTTCTCTTGATAGGTTGCCGGGAGTAAGCACTATTGATATTGGTTCTGGTCAATCTAAACCGGTTATCAGGGGACTTGGATTTAACCGTGTTGTTGTAGTTGAAAACAATATTAAACACGAAGCCCAACAATGGGGCGATGACCACGGACTTGAAATCGACCAGTATGCTGTTAACAATATCGAAGTCATAAAAGGTCCTGCATCGCTCATGTATGGTTCCGATGCTATTGGCGGAGTAATTGATATGAAAAACAAAAATATTCCTGCTGAAAATTCCTACGGAGGAACAATCGACCTAACAGGTAAAACAAATAATGACTTTTGGGGTAGTTCTGTTTCGCTCTATGGCAGGGAAAAATGGTTCTTTGCAGATATTAGGGCTACGCTGCTTGATTACGGCGATTATAAAGTGCCTACTGATAGTGTTGATATTTATTCATATCGTGCCGCATTGTATAAAAACCATTTACGCAATACAGCCGGCAAAGAACAAAACCTTCATTTTTCGTTTGGGATAATTCAAAATCGGTTTCAAAGCCAATTCCATTTTAGCAACATAAACAGTAAAAACGGTTTTTTTGCAAATGCACATGGTTTAGAGCCTCGCAATGTAGATGTGAACTTGCATGATAAATCAAACAGGGATATTCAATACCCATATCAAAATGTTAACCATTTTAAAATTATAAATAGCAGTTTCTATCGTCGGGATAAATTGAAACTTGAATTTGATTTAGGTTATCAGCGTAATTTCAGGCAAGAATGGAGCCAATATGTGCAACATGGTTATATGCCTGCTACATTTCCCGATAATTTGTTTTTTAATCCCGACTTGGAACGTCAGTTTGATAAACAAGTTTATTCTGCAAATGTAAAGTCCTATTATCAATTATCAAGCAGAATTCAATTGAATTTAGGTATTAACAGCGAATTTCAAGACAATCAAATTGATGGCAGAGGATTTATTATTCCTGCATATAAGCAATTAGTTTTGGGCGGTTTTGTTTTTGCCAAACATAATTTTTCTGATAAAAGCCTTATTCAGGCCGGCATCAGGTATGATTATGGAAACATAAATATCAAAGAATATTTTGACTGGTTTCCGTCTCCGATTGTTGAGACCGGTGATACAATTATGCAATACTTGCAAAGAGCAGCAAAGATTAAGCGTAATTTCTCAAATTTTACGTGGTCTATTGGTTACAATTACAATCCCGAGAAATGGTCGTATAAATTCAATATTGGTAAAAGTTTCCGAATGCCAATTGCCAAAGAATTAGCAGCAAATGGTGTTAATTATCATCATTTCAGTTACGAAGTCGGCAATGCTGATTTATCTCCTGAAATATCCTATCAGTTTGATGTAGGTATAGAATATAGTTCAAGTAAATTTGCGATAGGCACAACTCCATTTCTGAATTACTTTTCAAATTATATTTATTTGAATCCAAGTTCAGAGCACGACAGGCTATACGGTAATGGAAATCAGGTGTTTTATTATACACAAAGCCAAGTTTTTAGATACGGGACAGAGTTACACGCACATTATAAACTTTTCAAATCATTGCAAATTGGCATTATTGGTGAATATGTTTATTCAGAGCAGCTTTCAGGTGCAAAGGAAGGGTTTACATTACCATTTTCGCCACCACCGTCGGCTATTTTTAATATAAAATATAAAAAGCCAAAAACAAAGTTTGTTGAAAATGCTTATTTGTCAATTGATTATAGGATTACAGCACCACAAAACAATATCGTACCACCCGAAGAACCAACTGACGGATATCAAGTTGTTAATTTAGGTGTGGGAGGCGACATTGTTTATAAAAAACAAAAAGTAAACATTTCTATGCAGGTGCAAAACCTGTTTAATACCAAGTATTTTAATCACACCAGCTATTACAGGCTGATAAATGTTCCTGAATCGGGTAGAAATTTTATTTTGAATATTTCTATTCCTTTTTCAGGAAAAATTAAACAAAAAGTAAATTAAACCCTTAAATCCACAAGTCTTTTCGTAAGTGGTTGCAGGTGAAAACACCTGCAACATGCAGTTTGCATCAGTCAGGTGCCTGTACTGTAAGTATCTCACCTGACTGAATTTCAGATATATAAGTATAGACTTACAGATTTAAGGTAAACATTAAAATTTTAAAATTATGAATACAAAAATTAAATTTTTAGCAATATTTTTTTCAATTGTCATTATGGCAATAGTTCAATCATGTAATAAAGTTCCGAAACCGGTAATTAGCAACCTTGAAATTGGGCTAAACAATAGTCATGTGGCTTATGCCGGAGCTGACTTGCATCTTCAGGCAGATATTGTTGCCGAAGGGACAATTAACAAAATAACCGTTGAAATACACCAAGAGGAAGGCAGTAGCGATGAAATTGTGGTTGAATATGATGAGTTTGAAGGTCTTAAAAATACAACCTTTCACAAACACGTTGATATTCCTGCAACAACACCACTTGGTAAGTACCATTGCCACATTACAGTTACCGATATGGAAGGCAACTCAACAACTGTAGAAGAGGAAATAACTATACAGGAATTGGTTGATACAGAAGCTCCTGTATTAATTATTTCATCGGCTCCTACTGACGGACAAGTCTTTACAAATGGTCAAACCATTTCTATTTCAGGTCATGCACAAGATAATATCACATTGGGTGGTATGTTGGTAGCTTTGGTTTATGAATCAGATAATATTGCTGATGCAGATGTTACCGCTGATAATTCTCACGTAATAGTAATGCTCCACACACATGATTTTGGAGATGACCCTGATGAATATAATTTTACTGCTTCTATTGTAGTAGGTGCTGCCAACGACAACAATAACCCATCTGCTCCTATTCAGGGCGATAATGCTTGGAAAACCGGCAATTACTATATTCTTGTTAGGGTAAAAGATGCAAAGAACAACTGGACATTTTCAAACCATTATAATATAGTTTTAAATTAAAATTAGTTATTTGAATTTGGGCAGGTGTAATAAAAGCCTGCCCTTAATTTTACTGATATGAAAACGTACAAAATAATTATTCCGGTTTTGCTGTCCATTTTTTTCTATTCGTGTGAAAAAAATATTGACAAAGAAAAACCGTCAATTGATTTAAGCATACAAGATGCTTTCCCCGTGAATTGCGACACTCTATATTTTGGAGAACCATTTAATTTTATAGCATTATTTACCGATAATGTTGAGTTAGGTTCATACAGTATTGATATTCACAACAATTTTGACCATCATTCGCACAGTACCGAGGTAATTGAATGTAGTCTTGACCCAATCAAAACTCCTGTAAATCCTTTTTTATTTATTGAGGATTATGACATTCCCGCTGGTCTATCTGCATACCAAACAGATACGTCTATTACAATTCCTTTGGGCGATGAAACCGGAAATTTTGATGAAGGCGATTATCATTTTTTCATAAGTCTCACCGACAAAGAAGGCTGGTCGACTCAAAAAGGTTTAAGTGTTAAAATACTTCGTCGTTAAAATCAATATGTGCTTAAGCAAAAAAGCATTTGTGTGCGTCAGCTAAGGAACGTTTGCAGAGATGGGTAGCCACATAAATGCTTTTAGTCCATTTCTGTTATTGCAAATTCTAAAATCGCAATCGGTTTATTTGTTAGGATTGTTAATCTTGGATAAACTTCATCCAATAAGTACGAAAATTCATAATAGTCTTCATGTTTATCAAATGCACCGTAAATACTAATTCCAATCCAATCAATATATTCATCGCCGGGATAATAATTTTCAAAATTATTCCAATCTTCTTCTGGAAGACTATAATCGTCAACATGAAAGAACCAAGTGATATTATTTGCTCCGTTGTTATTACAAATATCAATAATGTGTCGGTAAGCATCTTTGAAACGTTCCGGTCCGTCGGGAGAGTTTGGGTCTCCGTATCCGTCGGTTGTTCCTCCTCCGTTGTATTGTCCGTTCCAAGGAAACCAATTTCCGTTTACTTCGGTGCCAAATTCAACTAAAAGCGGAATATTTGTGTTTTTAGCATCTATTGCCCATTGAGTAAGTTGCGTGTCAAAAACGCCATCGATTATTTTTTGCATTGTATAGTTTGGGTCGGGTTCGCCTTCATCGAAATCAGTTCTCGGCATCATTCTTATGAATGGAACTTTTCCTGCTTCGTGTATGATATTTACATTTGAAGTCGGGAATTGAATATTGTCACGCCAATTGTTTGAAAAATACGCCCAAACAATATTTTTTCCGACAAGCGTTTCAAAATCGGTTATTATTTCCTCTGTTACATAATCTTCAGCTCCAATAAAGCCTGGATTAGCCGAATGATAAATCCCCGAACTCGGTTCTAACAAAATATTACCACTAAAATTAGGCATTGTAATAAAAGTTGATGAACTAACCCCGTTTTTATACGCTTGTAAACTTTCGTTTGAAGAATTTACAGTTAAATATGAGTTGTCAAAATCTTCGTTCCACCACGATATGGCTTTTATTTGAGGATAATTTTCACTTTCAAAGGTATTGAAAGCATTTTCTATCCATTTGGCTTTTTGATTTTCATTTTCTTTATTGCAAGAAAATAGAAATATTATCATTACCAAGAAAGCATAAAAAAATTGTTTGGTTTTCATAATTTAATGAATTTTAATGCTTTACCTTTTGAATTAAACACATAATATACTCCTGCGGAAAAATTTGACACATCAGCCGATTTTATATTTTTCAAAACTAATACTTTTATACCTAACGAATTATATATAGTATAATTGTCTTCGAGATTAAAATAAATTTTCCCAGTAGTCGGGTTCGGATAAAGAACAACATAGTCGTTCCCCACAATTGCTGGTGATTTGAGAAGTCTGAGAGTGAGCAATCTTGCTCATTCTCTTCCTACTCGATTAAGGTTTTGTATTTTTATATTTATCCGCCATTTCGCTATTTTATCCGCCAAATATCTGCCTTTTTTATTATTTATCCGCCAATGTTTAAAAAATATTTTGTTCCTTTTTTCTCTCCTGTTTTAATAATTATTGAATTCAGTCTAAAAACTATTTTTTAGACAATACAAAGATAAGAAGAAAAATATTAATAAAAAAAAAGCGTAAAAATTTTAAAAAAAACATCTAAATAATTTGGTTATCAAGAATATACTTACGAAAAGACTTGCGGATTTAAGGCTGTTTTTAAAGAAGGTTTTAAGATTCTATACGAAAAGACTTGCGGATTTAAGGCTGTTTTTAAAGAAGGTTTTAAGATTCTATAAAGATAAAAAAGTATATATGGTTTTAGATAATGTAAGATATCATCATGCAAAAAAGTTGAAATATTTTTTGAAAGCAAATGAAAATAAACTGGAAATTATATTTTTACCTGCATATTCACCTGATTTAAATCCGATGGAAAGAATATGGTGGTATATGAGAAAAAAAATTACACACCATAGATATACAGAAACTTTGAAATGTAGAGTTTCAAAGTTTTGGAAACTTTTTTCAACTTTCAAAAAAGAAAATCAAAGATGTAGAGATTTATGTAATTTGTGTGTAATTAAATTTTAGACTTTATATAA
>DYKL01000653.1:0-217 GCA_020722645.1 Acetofilamentum sp.
TGTTACGGATAATATCAAAAATTTCACGAAAGTAAATTTAGTTTAAATTTTGGAAATGGAACAATTTGAAAATAAAATGACAAAAAAAATCAAAATTCTGATACTGTTTTTAATGCTTTGCATACTGAATATTCAGGGCTTTGCACAAAATAATTTACCCAAGTGGAACGGTAACGTTCAAACTCGTTATGCAAACGACTTTGACGAAATTTCTGAA
>DYKL01000653.1:311-1172 GCA_020722645.1 Acetofilamentum sp.
TTTAATGTTTCAAGATGCTTTTGTCGATATTAAAATGGAAAATTACGGCAAAATTCGTATCGGCAGATTTGTTCCCGTTTTTATGTTCCAACGTATGCAGCCCGATTACGAAATTCCGGTTTTAGAACGTGCTTATGTTGTCAACGGCTTAACACACAACGAAAAACAAATGGCTCGACAAATGGGCGTTAATTATATTTTCGATAACGACACTTTGCCTTTGCATTTTAGTTTGGGAATATTTAATGCAAATATTGATAAACCGGCTCACAGTAAAGACAACAACTTGCTTTATACTTCTCGCATTGCATATAAAATAATTAATCGGGAAAATATATGGTGGAAAGTTGGAAGTTCCTTATCGTACAGAAAATTAAATAATTTAACACTAACAACAATTTACAATTTTGATACTTTAATTTCGGGCAAGGATTTTCGTTTCGGTTTTGAAACTCAATTGCACATTAAAAATTTTGAATTTCAAACTGAATATATTAAAGCACAAATAAATAATGATAAAGCCGACGGTTGGTATTTCTTGACAAATTATCTTTTAATGAAAAATATCAAGCAACTTTATTTGCTGAAAAATACAACGATTTGAACCCTGTTACAAACAATAATTGGTGGTTTGGTGCGGGCTTCAATTATTATTTCACAAAAAACACAAAAATAATGACCGATTTTAAAGCCCAAAAGTCGGAAACATCATATAACTATTTGGGCGAAATGCAATTACAAATATTTTTTAACTAAAAACTAAAATTATGGAAACTATTTTAAAAAAAATGGATTTGGAATTTTTTGGAACCGGTAAGCACAAAATTAATCCGGATAAATTTTTAGAACAAAACGGTGCTA
>DYKL01000168.1 GCA_020722645.1 Acetofilamentum sp.
TTTAGTCCTACGGACTATATTTATATCAGCATCTTAATATTGCGGAATAGAGCGTAAAATAATTACTAAAAATTGGATTGAGGAAAATAAAAAAAAATTGTAATTTAATTTTTTATGTCAGGATATTTTCCATTATTTTTCCATTATTTTTTTCACTCCATATAAATTTAGAGTTTGTAAAGTTGTAAAGTTCGTAAAGTTTTAAAGTAAATAGCTAATTTTCTGTTTTTTAATAAAACAAAAATAACCATATTATTTCGTAACAGTTCCTTAGCAAAAGTTCGGTTTGTTTCGTATTAACTATTTTTTGTTTTGATATGTAAAAAAATTGCTATAAGTTTTTACTATATTTTATTTTAATTCACATGTTTAAAATAAACAAAACTATCAAAATTTTATCATATAAATTTATCAGCAAAAGATTAAATAAAAAGTTAAATTAAACTTTACCTTAAATCCGCAAGTCTTTTCTTAAGTGGTTGCAGGTAGATACTTACAGTACAGGCACCTGCAACATGCAGTTTGCACCAGTCAGGTGCCTGTACTGTAAGTATCTCACCTGACTGAATTTCAGATATATAAGTATAGACTTACGGATTTAAGGCTTTATAACTGTTCATGCGAATTAAGGGTTGAATAAATCATGTTTTAAGTCAACTTGTTATGTGTTGTTTAAATCAGGAGAAAAACACATGATTGAGGCAAATTGCCTCTGGTGTGTTCCTGTTCTGAAAGAATCTCCACCTATTAGTTAAACTTCAACACTATATTCGCATTGTTCATAAATTTTTAAAGTTAAGTATTTTTTTTTATTTTCCAAAAAATAGAATAATTTTGCCTTTTTTAAAAAAGAGAGAGAACGGAACTGGTGTTCCACCCGGTCTTCAAAATCGGTAGCAGACGGATAAAACCGGCTGTGGCAGGTTCGATTCCTGCTCTCTCTGCTTATTTTTTAAAAAATACAACTTTAAAATGGACGATAACAATACCAATATTTTCAGAAATCTGCCTTCTGTTGATAAGATTCTGAAAACCCCCGAAATTAAACAGTTGTTTGATTTGTACGACAAAGAATCAATTCTTTTTGCAATCAGACATTCATTAGATTTTTTCAGAGAAAAAATCAAAAATACAAACAAAGCACCATCTGAAACAGAACTTTACAATAAAATTAAAGAATTTCTGAGTATTTTGGTAAAAAGAAACTTAAAAAAAGTTTACAATGCGACCGGAATTATTATAAATACAAACATTGGTCGTGCACCTTTGGGTGATGAACTTTTAAAAGAATCTTTCGAAAAAATTTCCGGTTACAACAACCTTGAATTTGATTTAAAAACAGGTGAAAGAGGTAACAGAAATCAACATACTTCTCAAATATTAAAATTTTTAACAGGAGCAGAAGATGTTCTGGTTGTTAATAACGCTGCTGCTGCTGTTTTGCTGTGTCTTAATACTTTTGCCAAAAACAAAGAAGTAATTGTTTCAAGAGGCGAACTCGTTGAAATTGGTGGTTCTTTCAGAATTCCTGATATAATGGCTGCATCTGGCTGCAAAATGAAAGAAATTGGTACTACAAACAAAACAAAACCGGCAGATTATAAAAATGCTATTAATGAAAAAACGGCTCTTATTTTCAAAGCTCATAAATCAAACTACATAATTAAAGGTTTTACTCAGGAAGTTGAACTTGAAGAACTTTGTCAAATCGGAAAAGAAAACGGAATTCCCGTAATGTACGATCAGGGTTCAGGATTATTGAAAAAGTCAAATCACTCTGTTTTTGACGATGAACCGGACATTAAAACTTCTGTTTCTACAGGAATTGATATTATTTGTTTCAGTGGAGACAAGCTGCTTGGCGGTCCACAAGCCGGAATCATTGCCGGGAAAAAAGTATTTATAGACAAGCTGAAAAAAAATCCGCTTCACAGAGCTTTAAGAGTTTGCAAAACTACAATTGCTATGCTCGAAACTGCTTGTTCTTATTATCTAAAAGATGAAACTTTATACAAAAAAAATATGGTTTTCAGATTATTATCACAAAGTTTATCTGAAATCGAAAATAAAGCTGTTAAATTATTAAATTTATTAAAAAAAGAAGGTATTGAAACAGTCATTATTGACAATTCTCCGCTTATCGGAGGAGGTTCTTTACCTGATAAATATCTTGATAGCAAAGCTGTACTTTTAAAAGTTTCTGAAAGTTCTAATAAAATTCGTTCGTCTTATGCTGAAAAAATGTACTACGGGTTATTGGAAACAAAAACTCCCGTTCTTGGAATTCTGAAAAAAGGCAACATAATATTCGACATGCTTACGATTGATGAAAATTCAATTGAAAATGTTGCTTCAATAATAGCTGATGTTCATCAAAAAATAAAAAATACCATATAATTATGAAACATTTGATAATTGGTACTGCCGGACATATTGACCATGGAAAAACCAGTTTAATAAAAATGCTGACAGATATTGACTGCGATACTCATAAAGAAGAAAAAGCAAGGGGTATTACAATAAATCTTGGGTTCGCTCATATTCAGCTTCCATCAGGCGAATCTGCCGGAATTATTGATGTTCCCGGACACAAAGATTTTATAAACACAATGGTTGGGGGCGCATGTGGTATAGATATGGTTCTGCTTGTTATAGCTGCCGATAGCGGAATTATGCCCCAAACAATCGAACATACAAACATAATTTCATCTCTTGGTATAAAAAAAGGAGTTGTTGCACTTACTAAAACCGATTTGGTTGACGATGAGCTGATAGAAATAGCTAAATCTGAAATTTCAGATTTTCTTAAAAATACTACTCTCAAAGATGCCCCGATTATAGGTGTTTCTGCTTTAACTTCTGCCGGAAAAAATGAACTGATTGCTGAAATTGAAAATATAATTTCAGAAATTCAAACTCAGGAAAAAGGTAATTTATTCAGAATGTATATCGACAGAATTTTTACCGTTAAAGGTTTCGGTTGTGTTGTAACAGGTTCTGTTCTTGGTGGTTCTGTAAAAATTGGTGATGATGTTTTTTTATTACCAGATGCTAAACAAAAGTTAAGAATCCGTACAATCGAAAAACACGGAAAAAAAGTCGATTATGTTGAAAAGGGCGATCGTGCCGCACTTAATCTGATAGGTTTAAAAACTGAAGATTTTGAACGCGGAATGCTCATATCCGACAAACAACTTCAAACAACTTCAATGGTTGATGCTTACATCCAACTTTTTGATAAAATTCCCGAAATTGATTTGTGGTCAAAAGTTATTTTTATTTCAGGAACTTTTGAAACTCAGGCAAAAATGCACCTCTTAAATAAAGATTCAATAAGTTCAGGCGAAGATGCAATTGTACAGCTTCATTTTGAAAAACCCGCAATTTTATTAAATAAAGATAAATTCATAATCAGAAATTCATCGGCTGATATAACTCTCGGTGGAGGGAATATTATAGATGCTGTTCCTCTTCATCATAGAAAAAGAACTCCTGAACTAATTGAAAATCTAACAGGAATTTGTGTGAATATTTTGTCAGAAAATACTGTTAATGAAAACATTAAATTAATTCTAAATAAAGAATTCAAACCGTTTACCTGCGAAGAAATTGCAGAAAAACTTAACCTGAATTTAGATGAACTAAAATCAAATATCGACTTTAAATCTGATAGTTATGATGTGTTAAAATCAAAAGATTCTGATATTTTGATTTCAGTAAAATGTCAGAATATTTTCGAAACAAAAATTCTTAATGCAATTAAAGATTTTCATGAAAACAATTCATTAAAAGCAGATGGTCTTGAAATAAATGACTTGACAGGAAAATTAGGTCTGAACAAAAATAAATGCGGAAAAATTTTTCTTGAATTGATGTTAAATAAAATTAAAGAAAAAGGGTTAATTGAAAATTACAAAAATACATGGATTTTAAAAGGTCATACTGCAAAACTTGATTCTAAAAGCGAATCTGAAATTTTATGGCTCGAAAAAATTATTTTATCATACAATGATAATAAACCTGCTTTGTCTGAAATTGAGGAAAAGGCTCAAATTCAAAAAATTCCGAAAAATAAAATAAAACCATACCTTTCTTATCTGGCTGATAAACAAAAAATTAGATTTTCAAATAATGATTTTATTCATACTGAAATTTTAAATAAAAACAGAAAGATATTACTTGAAACCTTATCAAAAAAACAGGAAGGGATTACTATTGCAGAGTACAAAGATATTATTGCCGGAACTAAAACTTTCAGAGCTTTAATCGGAGAAATTTACGAAAACGAGAAATTTATTCAATATGTTCACGGTGATAACATTGAAACAAAAATTATTATAACTCAAAAAGGAAAAGATTACTTAAATGCAAATATATCTTGATAATTCAGCAACAAGTTGGCCTAAACCTAAAAGCGTTGTAGAAGCAATAAGCACATTTATGACAGATTACGGCGGAAGTCCCGGTCGTTCTGGGCATAAAAAGGCGATTCAATCTGCCAGAATGGTTTACGAAACACGAGAAATGCTCGCTAATTTTTTCAATGCACCTTCTTCGGACAGGGTTGTTTTTACTCAGAATTCAACTCTTGCTCTGAATATAGCTCTCAAAGGGCTTTTAAAAAAAGGCGACCATGTTATTGTAAGTAATGCCGAACATAATTCGGTTATCAGACCGCTCAGACATCTTGAAAATCAGGGACTTATTAATATTACAGTAGTTCCTTGTAACAACGAAGGAATAATTGATTTGGAGGCTTTTGCAAATAGTTTTAAACCTAATACAAAATTGGTTGCGTGTATTCACGGTTCAAACGTTAGCGGTGCAATTCAACCTATCGATAAAATCGGTGAAATTTGTAAAAAAATGAACGTGCTTTTTGTTGTTGATGCAGCTCAAACAGCCGGTTTTTTGGACATTGATATGAAATTGCAAAACATTGATGTTCTGACTTTTACAGGTCATAAAAAACTGTACGGTCCAACCGGAATAGGAGGTTTGTGCTTCAATGAAAAAGCAGAAATTGAAAATTTAATACAGGGTGGTTCGGGCAGTAAATCCGAAGCTGAAACTCACCCGGATTTTTATCCCGACAAACTCGAAGCCGGTACCCTTAATACTGTCGGAATTGTTGGATTAAAAGCTGGTTTAGAGTACATTCAAGCCAAAGGAATTGACAATATTCGCAAAAATTTAACAGAATTGACCGATTATTTTATCGAAAATTTATTAGAAATACCAAAAATCAAAGTTCATGTACCTTCTTTGGGTAAATTAAGATTGCCTGTAATTTCAATTTCGACAGATTTGATGTATCCCGACGAATTATCAAGGATTTTAGACACCGAATATGGAATTATGACACGACACGGATTACATTGCAGTCCTTTGGCTCACAAATCATTAGGTACTTTTCCCAATGGCACAACTCGGTTCAGTTTGGGCTGTTTCAACACAAAAGACGAAATTGAATATACAGTAAAAGCTATAAAAAAAATCATAAGTGATAAAAATATATAATATGAAAAAAGTAGATGCAAGAGGCAAATTATGCCCCATTCCGTTAATTATGACTAAAAAAGCATTATTAGAACTTGCTGATAATGAAAATCTTGAAGTTATTTTGGATAATGAAACCACCAAGAGTAACGTAGAACATTTTTTACGCGACCACAAAATGGAACTTAGAACTACGCAACAAGGCAAAGAATTTATTATTCACGTCAATAAAACCGGCAGTATTCAGGAAAATGTCTCGGTCGAAGAATTTTGTGCTATTGATAGCCCCAGATTGAACAATTATGTAATTACTGTTAAACGTAATGTTATGGGTAACGGCTCAGACGAACTTGGTCAAATGCTCCTAAAAGCTGCAATTAACACAATTCCAGATATTGACAAAAAACCCGAAAAAATGATTTTCTTCAATTCCGGTATCGAACTAACTTTAAACAATTCGCCTGTATTAGAAAGTTTGAAAAAAATAGAAAATATGGGTATAGAAATTTTGGTCTGTGGTACTTGTCTCGATTATTTCAACAAAAAATCGGAACTTGCTGTTGGCAGAGTTTCTAATATGTACGATATTTTAGATGCAATGACTAAAACAGATAAAGTTGTTTTTCTGTAAGATATGAACTACAAAATAATAGTATTTCAAACAACACATCACGTTTTAAAATCGGAGAAAATACTTGAAAAAGCCGGTTTTAAGTTTGATATTATTCCAACGCCAAAAAAATTTTCGAGCGATTGCGGAATGTCTATAAGAGTTGATGTGCAAGTAACTAATATCGAAGATATTACAAAAATTCTCGAAGAAAATAATCTTACATTCAAAGTTTACGAAATATAGAAAAATGGAAAAATTTGACCTACTAAGTACAGTTGAATACGGTGGCTGTTCTGCTAAATTGTCAGCACAAAAGTTGAGCGAAGCATTGTCGGGGCTTCCGTCAACACCACACCCGAATTTGCTTGTAAATATCGACACACTCGACGATGCCGGTGTTTACAAAATTAACGACGAATTAGCCTTAATCCAAACTACCGACTTTTTTTCGCCGGTATGTTCAGACCCTTATGAATTTGGACAAATTGCAGCAGCCAATGCACTCAGCGATGTTTATGCGATGGGGGGTAAAGTACTGACTGTTCTTAACATTGTAGCATTTCCTGCCAATGTTCCTCTTTCGATTTTAAAAGAAATTATCAGAGGTGGCATTGATAAAGTTATAGAAGCCGGAGGTCTTATTATGGGTGGACATACAATTGTTGATGATGTGCCTAAATATGGTCTTGCTGTAACAGGAACCGTTCACCCTAATAGATACATCAGCAATGCAGCAGCAAAAGAAGGTGATGTGCTTATACTGACAAAACCAATAGGTGCCGGAGTAGTAATGGCTGGCAAAAGAATCGGCGAAACTACCAACGAAAACTATAAAAAAGTTTTGGATTCTATGAAACAATTGAATTTGCAAGCTGCAGAAATAATGCAAAAATATAATGTTAAATGTGCAACTGACATCACAGGTTTCGGACTTGCCGGACACGCTCTAAAAATGGCTCAAGCAAGTAATGTAACTTTGAAATTCAATGTTGGTAATGTACCTCTCTTTGATGGAGCATACAAACTTGCCGAACTTGGTTGTTTACCCGGAGCATGTTTCAGAAATATGGAATATGTCGAAAATCAAACACATTTTGCCTCAAAAATTTCTTACGAACATAAAATGCTAATGACCGATGCTCAGACTTCAGGCGGTTTATTGATGTGTTGTAAAGATAATATTGTAGAAAATATTATTTCAGATTTAAAAAATGCAAGATATCCCAACGCTGCTATAATTGGAGAAGTGGTTAATAAACAAAATAATTGGCTGTATTTCATATAATTTTTTTTTTGCATATTAAGATAAATAAAGTAATTTTGCACCAAAAAAAACCAA
>DYKL01000169.1 GCA_020722645.1 Acetofilamentum sp.
TATTATCAATTCATAACGAAAGCATAATTCATAATTTGTACGAAATAATAAATTATTTTGAACAAATAGAACCGGAAATTGGTTACGTTAATGCATTAAATGTAACTGCAAACGTTTTACACAGTTACGGAGACTACAAAAAAGCATTAGACGTTTGCTTAAAATCTCAAAAAAAAATTATAAAACTGGGATATAAAGAAGTTCTTGCAGATAATTACAGTATTATTGGTTTAATTTATACAGATTTATCGGATTTTGAAAAGGCAATAAATAATTACAAATGTGCATTGAAAATACGTACAGAAATTGATAATAAAAAAGCAATGGCTTCGTCATTAAATTTAATTGCAAGAACATATTCTTTGTCCGGAAATTACAGCGAAGCCTTAGAATATTACAACAAGGCATTAATATTAAGAAAAGAAATGAATGACATCACCGGAATGCCATGGACATATATAGGATTAGCAAGCACTTATGAAAAAATGAACGATTATGAGACTGCGTTATTAAATTACGAGCAAGCACTTGAATTGAACAAAAATTTCAACGACAAACGTCTGAATTTGCATTGTTATATGGGTATTGGAATTGTAAAAAGTATTATCAGTCCATCAAAAATTGCAGAAGAATATCTGATTAAGGCAAAAAAAATAGCTGATGATCTTAATTCAAAACCGGTTTTGTATAACATTTATCTGAAATTATCTGAACTTTATGAGCGTTTGATGGATTTACCTATGGCTTTTGCATATTTTAAATTATATCAGCAAAACAAGGAAGAAGTAATTAACAGTAAATTGCAAAATCAGCTAAAAAATCAGGAAATTTTATTTGCAGTCGAAAAATCTGAAAAAGAAGCTGAAATTTTCAGGCTCAAAAATGTTGAACTTAAAAATGCTTATGAGCAACTCGAAAAACAAAATCAGGAAATTAAAGACAGCATTAAATATGCTCAAAATATTCAAATAGCTTTACTTCCTTCGGGCGATTATGTAAACGAAATTCTACCCGAAAGATTTATTTTCTACAAACCAAGGAATATTGTAAGCGGTGATTTTTACTGGCTAAACAAAGTTGATGATTTTCTAATAATTGCTGTTGCAGATTGTACAGGACACGGGGTGCCGGGAGCTTTTGTCAGCATGCTTGGTATTTCTTTTTTGAATGAAATTGTAAACAAAAACAAAATTATAAGACCCGATTTGATTCTAAACGAATTGAGAAATATGGTTATTTCTGCTTTGAATAAAAACAATAAAAATGTAAATGACGGAATGGATATTTCTTTGGTTGTGGTAAATAAAACTAATATGAAAGCTCAATATGCAGGTGCTTTTAATCCGCTTTTAATTACAAGAAAAAATAATATTACAGGAGATTGTGAAATTATTCAAATTGACGGTGACAGAATGCCAATAGGTTTATATATAAAAGACCACGAACCATTTTTAAACAAAGAATTTCAATTTCTAAAAGATGATATTCTGTATATGTTTACAGACGGGTATTCTGACCAATTTGGTGGACCACTTGAAGAAAAACAAAAATTTATGAAAAAAAGATTCAAACAGCTTCTTATTGAAATTAATTCTTTCTCTATGCAACAACAAAAATCTGCACTTGAAAAAAAACATTTGGATTGGAAAGGCGATTATGAACAAACAGATGACATTACTGTTATTGGAATAAAATTTTGATTACCGATTATTAAACAATGAACAATGCAAAACGTCATTGCGAGGTATACGTCATTGCGAGGTATGAAGCAAAAGCAAAAGCAAAACGTCATTGCGAGGTGTACGTCATTGCGAGGTACGAAGCAAAAGCAAAACGTCATTGCGAGGTGTACGTCATTGCGAGGTACGAAGCAAAAGCAAAACGTCATTGCGAGGTACGAAGCAAATGAACAATGAATAATGAAACTATGCACTATGCACTATGAACTATGCACTATGAACTATGCACTATGCACTATGCACTATTAACTTTAAACTAAAAATCTTATGAAAAAAACATTACTTATCCTCCTCCTTGGACTGCTGAGTTTATCAGCATTTCCGCAAAATGAAAAAATTTACTATGCCTATTACAACGAAGGCGTAAAGTATTACAACAAAGGTGATTATCTTGTATCACTGCAAAAATTCAACGAATCTCTAAAATATGCTGTAACGCAAACGCACAAAGACAAAGCAAATGCCTATATAACAAAGTGCATTAATGCCGCTCAACAGCAGAAAATTGACTTGCAGAATGCACTTAAAAAAGCCGAAATTGAAAAAAACAGGGCTGATAGTGCTTTGAAGGTGGCGAATTTAGCACTTGAAAAAGCAGAGCTTATGCAACAAAAAGTAGAAACAGCAATGTTCGACAAAGCCGTAAAAGAACGAAACAAAGAATAGAAAGGCTACGCAAATTACGATTGGACTAATAGCAGTAACGAAGACACAAAAAAAAGGTCTCGAAATTTTAGATAAAATTGACAGCCTCGACCTCAGCAACAATGCTCTTTTGCGTGTGCCGAAAGAAATAGCCGAATGTCCAAACCTCAAACACATTAATTTGCTCGGTAATAATGATATTGATTGGACAGATTGTTTTAATAAAGTGAAAACCACCGGCATAAACTCTGTTTTCGTATCTGTAAATGATTTGTCTGACATTGATACTATCTATTGGCATTTGATAACAGGTATAGAAATTCTGCAAAACTATCACGGGGAAATACCAAGAAATATTCTTAAACAAAAACAATTGACATATATAGACTTAAGTTACAACAATATTTCTATCTTATCAAAAGAACTTTTTGAGCTGAAAAATTTGAAATATTTGAATTTAAATTCAAATCTAATAGATTCCTTACCGCCAGAAATAGGAAACTTGCAGAAATTAACTGAATTAGATTTAAGTTCTAATTATGAATTAACTTCTATACCACCCGAAATCGGTAATTTGACTAACTTGACTGAACTTGATTTATACGGAAATCCATTAACCACTCTGCCATCGGAAATCGGTAATTTGACTAACTTGACTGAACTTGATTTATACGGAAATCCATTAACCACTCTGCCATCGGAAATCGGTAATTTGACTAACTTGACTGAACTTTATTTAGGTAACAATCAATTAACCAATCTGCCGCCCGAAATCGGTAATTTGACTAACTTGACTAGGCTTTATTTATGCTGTAATCAATTTACCACTCTGCCTCCGGAAATAGGGAATTTGACTAACTTGACTGAACTTTCGTTAAGTAGTAATCAATTAACCACTCTGCCACCGGAAATCGTTAATTTGACTAACTTGACTGAACTTTATTTATGGGAAAATCAATTAACCACTCTGCCTCCGGAAATCGGTAATTTGACTAACTTGACTGTACTTGATTTATGGGAAAATCAATTAACCACTCTGCCACAGGAAATCGGTAATTTGACTAACTTGACTGTACTTGATTTAAGCGATAATTACTTTAACACCCTGCCACCCGAAATCGGTAATTTGACTAACTTGACTGAACTTTCTTTAAGTTACAATCAATTAACCACTCTGCCACCCGAAATCGGTAATTTGACTAACTTGACTGAACTTGATTTATGGGAAAATCAATTAACCACTCTGCCACCCGAAATCGGTAATTTGACTAACTTGACTGAACTTGATTTATGGGAAAATCAATTAACCACTCTGCCACAGGAAATCGGTAATTTGACTAACTTGACTGAACTTTATTTAGGTAAAAATCAATTAAACACCTTACCGCCCGAAATCGTTAATTTGACTAAGTTAACAAGTTTTATAGTAGATTGGAACAAGTTTGATAACATTCCTATTGAAATTTTAAATCTGAATTGTTTTTCGGGTAATGATTGGTATTATATGTCTCAAATTTTTGCTAATAATAAAGAATACAATAATGCTGTTTTAGTATGGAAAAAAGCAATAGAAAAAAAACCTTATAATTATTCAAATTATTTCAATTTAAGCTGGTATTCTTTATTTTCAGGTGAATACACACAAGCAATAGAAGCCGCAAAAAAATCATTAGAACTTGAACCTGAGGAAACAGGTGTTTACACAAACCTTGCACTCGGTTATGTTTTAAATAATCAATACGAACTTGCAGAACCTATTTATTTGGAATGGAAAGACAAACATTTCCCTGATGATGACAGAACTTGCAAAGAAGTATTCTTACAAGATATTGCCGATTTAGAAGCAGCCGGCATTACACATAAAGATTTTGAAAAAGTCAGAAAATTATTGGAATAAAAAAATTCGGATTTTTTGTACAGGGTGTAAAATATATTGGTAAAAATGTTGTTATCGTAGAGACACGTCACACCGTAGAGACACGCCGCGGCGTGTCTCTACGCCGCGGCGTGTCTGTACAACATTGGCGGTGTGTCTGTACAACATTGGCGGCGTGTCTGTACAACATTGGCGGTGTGTCTGTACAACATTGGCGGCGTGTCTGTACAACATTGGCGGCGTGTCTGTACAACATTGGCGGCGTGTCTCTACAACGGCGTATTTACGACAACGACACGTCACCCGAAATCGGTAATTTGAAAAAATTAAAATATTTTAATTTGTCAGGCAACAATTTTTCAGACGAAGAAAAAAAAAATAAAAAAAATGTTTGAAGGTACGGGGTGTGAAATATATTAGTAAAAATGTTGTTATCGTAGAGACACGCCATTGTAGAGACACGCCGCGGCGTGTCTGTACAACGGCGTATTTACGACAACGACACGCCGCCCGAAATCGGTAATTTGACTAACTTGACTGAATTAGCAATAGGCGGTAATCAAATCTCGGATATAACAGGGATTAAAAATCTTACAAATCTCACTGAAATATACTTATGGGGCAATCCAATAACAGAAATTCCCATAGAAATAGCCCATTTTAAAAATCTTAGGATTTTGTATTTACCTGATTTAAAATTAGACAAACAAAAATTTACAGATTTTCTAAAATCATGCACAAAACCGGTTTAATTAACAGATAACAAGGATAAATATGAAAATTCTGACAACAATTACCTTCGCATTTATATAACCCCCATACAGCCGGAGTGGAAAGAATTAGATAATGTGGAAATTATCCATTAAAAAACGCTTTCAACCCTGCCGGCGTTTTGAACGCCGGCAGGGTTGAAAAGTTAAAAGCAATAAGCAATCAAAACAATAATTTTTCAACATCAGAAAAACAAAAAATAAATAAAATATTTGATAAAACAGGGTGTAAAATATATTGGTAAAAATGTTGTTATCGTAGAGACACGTCACACCGTAGAGACACGCCGCGGCGTGTCTGTACAACATTGGCGGCGTGTCTGTACAACATTGGCGGCGTGTTTCTACAATGGTGTATTTACGACAACGACACGTCGCCCGAAATCGGTAATTTGAAAAAATTAAAATATTTTAATTTGTCAGGCAACAATTTTTCAGACGAAGAAAAAAAAATAAAAAAATTATTGCCAAACTGTGAAATTCATTTTTAGAAATTAACCAAATTGTTCAGTACATTGAAAAAAAAACAAAAAAAATGTTTAATGAATTGAACATTTTTTCTATTTTTGTCTAAATTTTAATAACTATAAAATGGAAATATTATTTGAAACACATTTAGAAAAATTAAAACGATTAAAATATAGTAATATAAGGGATTTCGCCGACGAAATAGATTGGAATGACCGATTGATTGGAATAAAGGGCGCACGTGGTGTAGGCAAAACAACATTATTGTTACAAAAAATAAAAGAAAAGAATTTACCGCCGGACAAAATCCTTTATGTTAGTTTAGATGACTTATGGTTTTTGCAAAATAGTTTTATTGATTTGGTTCGTCAATTTGTTCAACGTGGTGGTACTTGTATTTTTGCAGATGAAGTTCATAAATACCCAAATTGGTCGCAAGAATTTAAAAACTGTTACGACACTTGGAGTGAACTGCAAATAATATTTACAGGCTCTTCTGTATTGCATATCAATGATTCTCGTTCAGATTTGAGCAGACGTGCAATGGTATATAGTATGCCCGGTTTATCATTTAGAGAATATTTGAACTTCAATTTTAAAACTAATTTTAAAGCAATTACTTTGAATGAACTGATTGAAAATCATTCAGAATTAACATATAATATTTCCTCTAACGTTAAACCTCTGAGTTTATTCGGGGAATATTTAAAAATTGGATATTATCCGTATTGTTTTGAAAACAAAAAAAATTATACTTCAAGATTACGCGAAACTATAATGTACGTTATTGATGTGGATTTGGTACAACTCAGAAATATTTCCGTTTCACATATTTTGTTATTAAAAAAACTTGTAAATATTCTTTGTCAAAGCGTACCGTATAAACCAAATATAGTCAAACTTGCCGAATTAATTGGTATATCACGAAACACTCTTATTTCATATCTGAATTATTTAGAAGAAGCGCAGATTTTAACTCAAATTTATAGTCAAAACACAGGCAATAAACTTCTTCAAAAACCGGAAAAATTATATTTAAACAATCCGAATTTATACTATTCGCTTACAACAAATCAAATAAACCTTGGTGCTTTGAGAGAAACCTTTTTTCTAAATCAAGTTTCCAAAAACAACTCAGTAAAATATTCTGATAAAGGTGATTTTTTGGTTGATGATAAATATATTTTTGAAATAGGAGGAAGAACAAAAACATACAAACAAATTGCAAATATACCTAATTCATTTATTGCAAGCGATGATTTAGAAATATCTGTTAAGAATAAAATTCCCTTATGGTTATTTGGTTTTTTATACTAAAAAATTGGCATAAAAAAAATTATTATTAAATTGCGGAATTGAATTTTAAAATAAAAATATTGAAAAAAATTAGCCAAGAACCCAAACGTCATTGCGAGGTGTACGTCATTGCGAGGCACGAAGCAAAAGCAAAACGTCATTGCGAGTGAGAAGCAAAAAAAAATTTTGCATAAAAGAGGAATGACAATAAAAAAAAACGAAGTTTGTGTAAATTTGTAACTACTCATGACTTAAACATGCAACTAACTAATAACCAACTATTTAAAAAAAGTTGTTATAGGTAGATACAACGTCTCTGCGAGGCTTTGCGAAGCAGGCTCTACAAAGCATCGGCTTGGGCGTAAGATTGCGTCGCAAAGCCTCGCAATGACGCAAAGCGTACGAAGCAAAACGTCATTGCGAGTGGGAAGCAAAAAAAATTTTGCATAAAAGTAGAATGACAATAAAAAAAAAAACGAAGTTTGTGTAAATTTGTAACTACTCATGACTTAAACATGCAACTAACTAATAACCAACTATTTAAAAAAAGTTGTCATAGGTAGGTACGAAGCAAAAAAAATTTTGCATAAAAGAGGAATGACAATAAAAAAAAAAAACGAAGTTTGTGTAAATTTGTAACTGCTCATGAC